>JACQLI010000075.1 GCA_016204125.1 Candidatus Omnitrophota bacterium | reverse complement strand
GGGCATGGCGGCATTCAAGAGTCGATCCATGAATTCATACATGCGGATCCCGCGAAGTGTCACTTTAAGCCCGATCGGGGAACCTTCACGGAGCTTGAAAGCAGAGATCGACTTACGGGCTCTTGTCACAAGGGGTTTCTGACCTGTGACCAGGGCGAGATCCTGACTCATTGCATCCAGAATTTTGATATCCGTTGCTCCTTCTTTGACACCCATATTCACCACAATCTTCTCAAGTCGAGGCACTTCATTGGGATTGCCGTAATGGAATTCCTTCATCATGATACCGACAATCTCCTTTTGGTATTTCGTTCTAAGCCTCGGAGACGGTGCTTTATCTACTGTTTTCATTTCTCAAGTATTTCCTTACACTTCTTACAAATTCGCTGTTTTGTTCCATCCGCTAGAAGGGTGTGACCTACTCTTGCGGTCTTACCGCAACGCGGGCAGACCAACATGACATTAGAAATCGCGAGGGGAGTCTCCATCTGAACGATTCCGCCTTTTGGATTATCGCGAGTCGGCCTCTTGTGAACTTTCCGATAATTAATCCCCTCTATAAGAACTCGCGTCTTTTCAGAAAGGACCTGGAGGATTTTCCCTTTTTTCCCTCGATCCTTCCCACTCATGACAGCTACCATGTCATTCTTTCTAAGCTTCATGAATCACACAACCTCTGGTGCTAAAGAAAGTATCTTTGTAAATTCTTTATCGCGTAACTCTCGCGGAACAGGGCCAAAAATACGCGTCCCTCTTGGATTCTTTTGGTTATCAATAATCACCATCGCATTCGAATCAAAACGGACATAGGTTCCATCTTTACGACGGATGGGTGAGCGCGTTCTCACCACCACCGCCCTAACCACCTCACCCTTTTTAACAGCTGACTCAGGGATCGCTTCTTTAATATTTGCTGTGATGATGTCACCCACGGAGGCGGACCGCTTTCCTCGACGCCCAATGACACCAATCATCGAGGCACGCTTTGCGCCGCTATTGTCCGCTATTTCTAAAATGCTCCGCATTTGTATCATAGCAATCACTGCTTGCGTAGCAGCACTGCTTCGCTGTGTTTCGCTTTTTCGACAACCTTAACCATCCGCCATCTTTTTGTCCGAGAAAGGGGCCTGATCTCGATAATCCGAATCTTATCCCCCGTGTGAGATTCGTTTTTCTCGTCATGAACTGCGTATTTAACCCGCTTCCGAATAACCTTTTGCAACTTGGGATGCCTAAAAAGTCTCGTGACTGAGACAATTCGTGTCTTATCCACTTTATCCCTCAGAACAACTGCCTCTCGGGTACGAGCTTGCGTTCTCTCGTTTTCCATTAAGACGATTCCTTTTCTCTTAAAAGAGTATTAACCCGCGCCACATGCTTCTTTGTGATCTTGATGGATGTGTGTTTTTCAAGTTTGCCTAGCTTCGCCTGCACACGAAGGGAGAAAAGCTCCTTTTTAAGTGCTCCCAGCTTCTCCTTAAGCTCATCCGCAGTTAAATTCCTAAGTTCTTTTACCTTAAGCTGCGGCATGGCTAATTCCTTCTCGTCTCACAAAACGGGTCTGAAAGGGGATCTTGTAGGCACAGATCCTCATGGCAGAACGTGCCAACTCCTCAGGTACGCCTCCCATTTCAAAAAGGATTTGTCCTGGTTTGACTACCGAGACGTAATATTCGACATTTCCCTTTCCTTTGCCCATACGTGTTTCAGCAGGTTTCTTCGTGTAGGCCTTATCAGGGAAAATGCGCAACCAAATTTTTCCGCCCCGCTTCACATGCCTTGCTAGAGCCACACGGGCCGCCTCAAGCTGAATGGCCGTAAGCCAACCCTCTCCCAATGCCTTAAGACCGTAATCCCCAAAGGCAAGGGCATTCCCGCGTGATGCAATACCAGTCCTCCGACCGCGATGCTGCTTCCGATATTTAACTCGCTTGGGCATCAGTGGCATCTTTGGTCACCGTTTCTCCCTTTTCCGTAACTTGGCTCAAAACTTTTCTTTCTTCTCTTTGCGTCGCGACTTCTTTTTTTACAAGAACATCTCCTTTATAAATCCAGACCTTCGATCCAATCGTTCCATAAGTCGTGAAGGCGGTAGCAAATCCATAATCGATGTCGGCCCGAAAAGTGCTCAAAGGAATTTTTCCCTCGTGATAACCTTCGGCTCGGGCGATCTCAGCTCCGCCAAGCCTTCCCTTGCATTGAATCTTGATCCCAAGACACCCTTTCATCCTTGCGTTCTGAATCACTTTTTTCATGGCCCGCCTGAAGGAAACACGCTTTTCAAGCTGAATGGCTACATTCTCGGCCACAAGCTGGGCATCTAGTTGAGGATCCTTTACTTCTTTGATGTCAATTAAGAGTTCTTTGTCTTTAACGATATCCGAAAGGTCATCTTTGATTTGATCGATCTCCTGACCTCTTCTTCCGATGATAACGCCAGGGCGCGCGGTGTGGATCCTCACACGAACCCGCCCGCTTGAACGCTCGACCTCGATCATTGATATTCCTGCGTAGCCTAACTTTTCCTTCAAAAACTTACGGATCTTCAAATCTTCATGAAGAAAGTCGATTAGCTGCTTACCCTTCCCAAACCATTTTGCCTTCCAGGTTTTAATGTAACCGAGTCGTTGTCCGTAAGGATGCGCTTTTTGTCCCATGGGATCAGCCTGCCTTTTCGGCAGCTTTCTCTTTCTTCTCTTTCTTTGCTTTTGCCTGTTTTTCCTGTTTCGGTTTCTCTTGCTTTGCTTTGCCGCCCTCGCTCGGTGGAAGGGACGGTTCACCAAAAATCTTTTCACCTTCTTTGAGTACAATGGTTAAATGGGTTGTCCGCTTGAGGATTTGATCCGCACGCCCCATCGATCGTGACATGAAACGCTTGAACGTCGGCCCACCGTCTGCTTTGATTTCAGAAACCCAAAGTTTTGACTGATCAAGACCTTTCACTTTTGCATTGGAATAAGCGCTCTTCAGCCCCTTCTCGACCATGCGCGCTGCCTTTTTCTTCAAAGAGCTCAGCACCAAGAAAGCCTGAGATACAGGCTTGTACCTTACCGTATTCACAACGAGACGGACCTTTCTCGGCGAGATCCTAAGGTATCTCACTACGGACTTTGTTTCTTTTGAATGATCGACAGTTTGTGTTGTCATGTTTTCGCTGCAGTAGCCAAAGCCTTTGCCTTATCCTGAGAAGTGCTGTGCTTCTTAAAGATACGTGTGAGCGAAAACTCACCCAGCTTATGGCCCACCATGTTTTCGGTTACTAGGACATTGTGAAACATTTTTCCATTATGGACCGCAAAGGACAGCCCTACAAATTCAGGTGTAATCGTCGATCGGCGCGACCAAGTTTTGATCGGCTTGCGATCATTCTTAGTGCGTGCCGTGTGGATCTTTTCTAAAAGCTTTTCGTCAACAAATACGCCTTTTTTAGATGATCTTGCCATTCAGTTTCTCCCTTAATTATGCGCGACGGTCTCTGATAATCAGTTTATTGGAAATCTTATGGGGTCGACGTGTTTTGAGTCCCTTGGACTTCTGACCCCATGGGCTGCACGGATGTTCACCACTCTTGGACTTTCCTTCACCGCCACCCATTGGATGATCGCAGGGATTTTGGACGACGCCACGGGTCTGGGGACGAATCCCAAGCCACCGTGAACGACCTGCTTTGCCAAGTAAAATATTCTCATGATCGATATTCGAACACTGACCTATCGTTGCATAAGAATCCAATTTAAAAAGCCGAACTTCTCCTGAAGGAAGTTTCACATGGGCTACGTTGTTTTCCTTCGCAAGGATCGTTGCCAGAGTTCCTGCTGAACGAACCAACTTTCCTCCCCGTCCAGGTTCAAGTTCAATATTGCAGATCTCGGTTCCTTCTGGGATGCTTCTCAGAGGAAGGTGGTTTCCAACCTTAACCTCAGCTTCCATTCCACTCATCACGTTCTGGCCCACTTGAAGCCCATTAGGAGCCAAAATGTAAGATTTCTCTCCATCAGGATATTGAACGAGGGCGATGCGGGCGCTTCGATTCGGATCGTATTCAATGGTCAGTACCTGTGCGGTTGCATTATGTTTCATGCGCTTGAAATCGATAATCCTGAATCGACGTTTATGGCCTCCGCCGCGGTGCCTGCTCGTAATATGACCGTGGCTGTTTCGAGCCCCTGTGCTCTTTATGGGAACTGTCAGAGGCTTATAAGGTCGATCCGTGGTGATATCCGAAAAAACAGCCCCGCTTCCGTGTCGCCTTCCTGGTGTTGTTGGTTTAAATTTAATGAGTGCCATATCGGTATTCCTTTTGCCTTATACGAACTCGATCTTCTCTCCTTCTTTGATGGTCACTGTAGCTTTCTTCCAATCAGCCGTAAGTCCTGGACGGACTCGAACCCGCTTCCACTTTCCGCTCACAAGTATGGTATTTACCTTGGTCACATGAACATTAAAAATTTTTTCCACTGCCTCCTTAACCGATTTCTTATTGGCATCAGGACGTACACGGAAAGAATATTTATGCGCTTCCTTTTGTCCTGTGGCCTTCTCCGTAATGAGAGGCTCTACGATAATGTCATAAAGATGAAGTCTCACGCCGCTACCTCTTCTTTTTTAAGAAGCCTTAACTCAATGAGAGAAAGCGCATCCTTCTCAATCAAGATCTTGGGCCAATGAAGAACATGATACGCATTAAGATCATGTGCAGGCTTTATCTCAAGAATCCTTGAGAGATTACTCGTAGCACGTTTCAAAACAGGGCTGGCTTCCTTGACTACGCAGAGCGTCCTCTTTTTTTCAAGAGGAAGTGCCTGCAAAATTTTCACAAACTCCTTTGTTTTGGGGGTCTCGAGTTTGGTATCTTCCAAAAGGAGAAGGTTTTTCTCCTTCGTCCGTAAGCTTAAAGCTGATATCAAAGCCTGTTTTTTCATCGATTCAGAAAAGGATACAAAGTAATCTCTCGGTCTTGGTCCGAAAGTTGTTCCGCCGCCTCGCCAGATGGGTGAACGACTCGAACCGTGACGAGCCCGACCCGTCCCCTTTTGCTTCCAAGGCTTTTTCCCGCCCCCTCGAACCTCCCCGCGAGTTTTCGTCGATGCAGTCCCGTGACGGAGATTGGCAGAGTAAGCCTTCTGGACAAGCTCGAGAAGCCTTTCATTCACCGGCGCTCCAAAGATCTCCTTATTCAAGGAAATGCCCTTTTTCTCCTTGCCAGCCTTTGAATAGACCGGCAATTCGATTTCGGCCGCTTTTACGCTGCCTGCTGGGCTTTTTCTTGGACGTCTTGCTCTGGCTTTTCCGCTTTTTCTTGCGGTTTTTCTTGTTCTGCCTTTGCGACTTTCCATTGCTTTGCTTTACCCCTTTTGACGGAAGTTCGGATCACAAGACATCCTGTTTCCGCTCCTGGTACTGATCCTTTCACAACCAAAAGATTGTTTTCTGGATCAACCTTAATGACTTTAAGGTTCTGAATAGTAACCTGCTGATTACCCATCTGACCTGGCATCCTCATTCCTTTCACGACACGAGAAGGAAAGGAGGAGGCCCCGATCGAACCTGCAACACGACCAAACATTGAGCCGTGGCTTTTAGGGCCGCCTTTGAAATGATGCCTTTTGACAACCCCCTGAAAACCTTTTCCGATGGAAATCCCTTCCACATCGACAAATTCACCTACCTCAAATTGATCGGCTTTAAGCTCTTTTCCGACCTCAAGCCCTTCGAGTGAATTCGTACGAATCTCCCGAAGAAATTTCTTCACAGGTAATCCAATCTTTTTAAAGTAACCTAGTACTGGCTTCGTTAAACTTTTTTCCTTTTGTTCGCCAAAGCCTAGCTGGACAGCCACGTAACCATCCTTCTCTTTTGTCCTCAAACGAGTCACCACACAAGGTCCCACTTGAAGGACGGTAATAGGAACGGCGTGCCCTTCTTCATCAAAGACCTGGGTCATCCCGACTTTTCTTCCCAGAAGACCGATCATAGTTTGATCTCCACATCGATCCCTGCGGGAAGGTCAAGGCGCATCAACGCATCAACGGTTCGCGCAGTAGGTTCAACAATGTCTAAGAGACGTTTATGAGTCCGTACTTCAAATTGATTGCGCGCCTTTTTGTCGATCGTTGGCCCCTTGAGAACAGTCGTCTTCCATATATGAGTCGGTAAAGGGACGGGACCGATCACGCGGGCTCCTGTTCTTTTGGCCGTCCCCACAATTTCCTGGACTGATTGATCCAGAATCCTGTGATCGTAGGCACGTAACTTAATTCTGATTTTCTCTTTCGTTGCCATAATTTCTCTGGATTAGGCGGCTATGATTTTCTCGGCGATCTGCTTTGGAACTTCGGAATAGCTGTGAGGCTCCATAGTGAAGGTAGCTCGTCCTTGGGAAAGCGAACGAACCGAGGTGGCATATCCAAACATTTCGGCAAGAGGCACAAGTCCTCTCACTGATTTCAGATTGCTACGTGTACCAACCTCCTGAATGATACAGCGCCTTGAATTCAAATCCCCTATCACATCTCCCATATATTCTTCAGGTACCACAACCTCCAAATTCATAATAGGCTCCAAGAGAATGGGGCTCGCCTGTTTAGCGGCTTCCTTGAAGCCGAGCGATCCTGCAATTTGGAAAGCAATTTCTGAAGAGTCAACGTCGTGGTACGATCCGTCAAAAACTGTTATCCGAACATCGACTACGGGGTAACCCGCAAGAAAACCGTTTTGGCAAGCCTCCCTCACGCCGGCTTCGATAGCAGGTATGTATTCCCTTGGGATTGCTCCACCTACAACCTTATTCACAAATTCAATCCCCGTCCCGCGAGGAAGAGGTTCGACCGACAAGTAACAGTGACCGTATTGACCGCGGCCACCTGTCTGACGAATGTATTTACCTTCGCCCTTGGCTTGCCTTTGAATGGTCTCCTTATAAGCCACCTGGGGTTTCCCGACATTGGCGAGAACATTAAAT
>JACQLI010000079.1 GCA_016204125.1 Candidatus Omnitrophota bacterium | reverse complement strand
GGATGTCGAGTTTCTGAAGCGCGAGATCCCTCTTGATCTCGCCGAATTTTTTGTGATGACCCCGCTTCCAGGGTCCAAAGATCATCAGAAATATTATCTAGAAAAAGTTCCTATGGAGCCAGACACCAATCTTTATGATACCACCCATGTTTGTGTGGATCATCCCAGGATGACAAGAGAAGAACTGGGGAAAGCTTACCGAGACGCCTGGAAGTCTTTTTATTCTAAAGAACACTTGAGGACCCTTCTTTTTCGCCGAAAAGGACCTCGCCGGCGCATCTTATTTTATTCCTTAATCTGGTTTTGCTCCTCAGTGTTTCTGGAAAATGTCCACCCCCTTCTGGGCGGTTTTTTCCGTTTAAAAGGTCGAAGGAACCGCAGGCGCGGTTTTCCCCGCGAACCCTTCTTCTCTTATTACTGGAAGCGGACTGGAGAAATCGTTGGCTATGCGACTGGGTTTATCAAGCTTATTTGGGTGCTCTGGCGTTTGAAGCTTGAGGCCGATCACCCCAAGAACGCGAATTATACCGACGTTGCCACCAGACCGGAACCGGCTCCGGCCCCGACCGAGAAACCACCCTCCCTCGTACTCAGCTCCCTTTAAACCTTTTCAGGCGGAATGGATCGTTTTGTCTGGCGGAGGAAGATTCTTTTTCTTAAGGATTTTCCAGAAGCAGTAGATGGTGAGCCAGGTGAGAAAGGTCCAGCTTGAAATCATAAAAATCCAGCCAAGCGGTGTCATGAGGAAACCTTATGGTGAGCCGTGCGCCGGTGGCGCTGCCAGGCAATTCGCACGAGGACAATGATTACAAGGAAAAGGGCAGTCATCAGGAAACGGGCGAACCATATGTAAGGAAAGTTTTCGCTCGCGACTCCTCTCATAAACATGATCTTGAGCCCATCCTGGAAAAACCAGAAAAAGAGTAGAAGTGACAGGTAAGCTGGAGTCACATACTTTATCGCAAAAAAGAAAAATCTAGGGATCTTGATATCTGCCCCCAGGAGGATTTCCTTCCAGGCCTTTTCTGACCCGAAGATCCAGACAAAGAGGATAAGCTCAATGATGGAGAACCCCACCACGCCGAACGTCCCGAGCCAAAAATCCATTTCGTCGAGAAATCCATGTTTTAGAAACACGACAACCGGGATTGCGAGAAAGGTGGCCAAGCCACCTGTGATGAGGGCCGCGTTTCTGCGACTCACCTTTAGTTCATCTTGGAGAAAGGCCATCAGAGGTTGGGCAAGAGCGATTGAGGACAAGAGCCCCGCGATAAAGAGGAGAAAGAACCAGAGTGTGCCAAAGATTTGCCCGGCGGGCAGCCTCTGAAAAATCAAGGGCATCGCGCAGAAACCGAGATCAAAGGCCCCGCTTTCAGCGATCCGTTGCGTTTCCATGATCCCAAAGAATGCTACCGTGACCGGAATCGCAATGAACCCGCCGATGATCACTTCAGAAAATTCATTGGTCGCGACCGTGGAAAGGCCCGAGAGAACGATATCGTCCTTCGCCTTAACGTAGCTCGCATAGGTCTGAATACATCCAAATCCGACACTCAGCGTGAAAAAAATCTGGCCTGTGGCAGCGAGCCAAACCTTGCTGTCAGCCAGGGCCTTGAAATTCGGATTCCACATGAAGCCGAGGCCGTTTATCACACTTCTCTCAGGAAAGGCGGGGTCAGGCGTCCCAAGCGTCGCAATCCGCCAAATCAAGAGGAAGCCAATAATGAACGTGACAGGAACTCCCCAGGTGGCGAGCGCCTCGATTCCTTGGACGACTCCGCGTGACAGAACCCACGTCAGGAGCGCAATGGTGATGAAAAGGAAAATCAAGGCCGTCGTATAATCGCCGAAGTAGGCATTGGCTACCTTTCCTTGAAAAGCGGCTAAGAAGTCCACCATGCCAGCATGGTTTGGAACCGCGAAATATTTTCCAGTCAAGGAGAAGACGCTATAGGCCAGAGTCCAAGAAACAATGTAGTTGTAATAGATGAGGATCCCGAGCGGTAAAAAAATTCCGATCGCGCCCAAGTACTTGGCCAGCGGATGCTTCCAAAGATAATGAAACATCCCCGGTGTCGTTCCATGCCCGTGTCTTCCGCCAAAGCGTCCGATGGCCCATTCGACCCACATCAGGGGGATTCCCAGCAGAAGGAAGGCGATGAAGTAGGGAATCATGAAGGCGCCACCGCCGTGACTTGCGCACTGAACCGGGAAGCGGAGGAAATTTCCGATTCCGATGGCATTCGCAGCCATCGCGAGGACGAGGCCAATCCGCGTCTTCCATTGCTCGCGGCCCTTATGTGCCTCTTCGCTTTTCTTAGCCATAAACGTACATCATCATAACCAAATCGTTCATGCTTTGAAAAGGAAAATTTAAGAGGATAACCCTTCACTGCCTGGCAACCTTATTTGACTTGTTGAATAGCATAACGAAAAAGATATAATATTTCGCAAATCAGAAAAGGGATTTTTATTCTCCCCCTTACTTTGCTCTTTACTCCAGTAACGAGTAACGTAGCCGGCGAAGCAATCCAATAATTAGCTACTAAAAAATAAGCTGGGCATTGCTTACAAGGCAATGCCCGTCGTGTCTTATATTAAGGAGAAGAGTCATGAAAAAGATTTTGGGGATAGGTCTCATTATGCTGATTGTTATCGGCGGCTTCCTGCTTGCAAGGAATGTCATTGCGAAGGCGGCGGTCGAAAACGGTGTTCGATTTATAACTGGCTTGAAGCTAAATATGCAGAGTTTAGACATTGGGCTCGCCGGCACTTCTCTTGGCATCCAGGATCTTCGTATCTTTAACCCTCAAGGGTATCAAGATAAGATTATGCTCGATATGCCTGAAATTTACGTGAACTACGAATTGAAACCTTTCTTTCAAAAAAGAGTTCACTTGGAAGAGATTCGCGTACACCTCAAGGAATTTGTGATCGTAAAGAATGAAAAGGGGGAGCTCAATTTAGATTCGCTAAAGGCCGTGCGATCTCAGAAAAGGGAGGCAATAGCGGAGAAGAGCGGGAAACCCAAGGCAAAAGAGAAAGGTAAAGCGCCCGATATACAAATCGACGAGTTCAAACTTAGGATCGAGCAAGTGTACTACAAAGATTATTCAAGAGGAGGAAAGCCTTCCGTTAAGAAATTCAACATCAACCTGAGTGAATCCTATTCCAACATCACCGATCCTAACGCCATAGTGAACTTGATTGTTGTGAAGGCGCTAATGAGTACGGGTCTCGCTACCCTAACCAATTTTGACGTCAGTCTTTTGCAAAGTTCCCTTTACGATACCTTGGGTTCGTCAAGACGGATTGCCGCAGAGGCGGTTACGAGCGCACAAGGAACTTTGGGACTAACGGCAGAACAAGCTAAAGAATTGATCGGTAGCGCTCCTGACGACTTAAAGGAAACAGCTGGTAAATTAGGAGAAACTACCGAAGGACTCACCGAAGATTTATCCCAAACAGCAAGCGCTTTGAAAGAAAAACTCAAACTTCCTTTCGGAAAAAAGGAATCAAAATAGTCTGATTCGGCGTTAAACCTTTTCCAGGCACTTTTCGTCTAAGGTTGCAGAGGTACAAAAAGGAGGAAGCCATGCAACCCATAGTTGAAAAGTCACACAAAGTCGTTCTTGCGCTCTTGATAACCTTACCACTTGGGCTCAGTCTAGCCTGGGCAGAAGAAGCAGCCCCCGTAACCGATTCAAGACCGCCTTTTCAAGAGGAGCTCGCCAAGTGGAAAGAGCTTCGCAAAGAAAGACGAGAAGAATTCCTTAAGAGACGTCAGGAACTCAAAGAGCTCTGCAAGGAAGACCCGAAGAAGTGCCGCCAGATCATGAAAGAAAGGCGTCACAGACGAGGGTTTAGAGATCGATTAGAGGACAATCAAGACAGACGTGAAGATATCCGTGACAGGAAAGAAGACCATTGGGACCGTCGGTATGGTCGAAGAGCTTCACGCTAACGAACCGTAACGAATCGACATAAAACCGAAGGCGTTTTCTAGCGCCTTCGGTTTTTTTCTTATATTAAGCCAGCGCCTAATGCGATGGCCACGCCAAAGAGCATGAAAGCTACCAATCTTTGAAGATCACGCATGGCTAGCTTTTTCAAATAGAGATTTCCTAGAAAAGCTCCCAGAAATGCTGAAAGAATGACTGAAAACAGAAACTGGATTTCTGGGAGAGAAAAATCTCCAAAAAGGCGAACGCCATAAAGCGGAATTCGTGACAAGTCGACCAGGCAAGCAATCACAATACTCGTGGCGATAAAGGACTCTTTTGGCAGTCCGCATCTGATAAGAAAAGCACTCCGAAAAGCCCCTTGATGTCCTGAAAGACCCCCAAAAAATCCGCTCAAAATTCCCCCAAGGGAGAGATATTTTTTTTCAAAAGATAATTCACGAGACCGGGGAACTATTTCAAGGAAGGAGAAAAATATCATCAGGATTGACACTGTCAACTTAACGGGAAGGATTTCAAGATGCCGCGAGAAAAACGGGTAAGTTAAAAGAGGTGGGAGAGAGGACAGCCACGAGAGGGTGAAGGCACCCATGAGGGCCGCAAAGATGGCTGGCAGGCCAAATTGAAAAATAATCGACCTGTCCGCATGTTTTCCGACAAGAATGAATTTGAATAGATTGTTAAGAAGATGAACGATTGCTGTCATGGCAATCGCCATGTCGATAGGGAAGAACGGCGCCAGCGCAGGAAGGAGAAGAGTGCCCAGCCCAAACCCAGAAAAAAAGGTGAGCATCGAACTTGCAAAGGCAACGGCGCAAACAATAGCTTGTCCCATAAGCTCCTAACCACAATTTTTTCAACAGGTTAGATATTCTACTACAGAAGACTTGCGTTTTGCCACGTCCTCATTTATACTCCAAATAGTAAATGGTTAACATAATTAACAATTAATTGATTTAACAAATTAGAGACATGCGGAGGAGGTCATGAGCGAAAAGGAGGAATTCACCCGTTACTTTCGAGAGGTCCAACCCAAATTTTCCCGTCTCTTTGCCAGAATCTTGATTCAAGCTGATCTCACCCTTCCCCAGTTCGCTCTCTTGAGCCAACTGGTTCACCTAGGAGTCATATCCATGACAGAGGTAAGCGAGAAGCTCCACATCACAAAACCCGCGGTTACTCATTTGGTCGATCGGCTTGAAAAGAATAAGTTTCTTAAAAGGCTTCCTCACTCTTCGGATAGAAGGATTTCTCTTCTTCAAGTTCAGCCGAAAGGAACAAGAATTGTTCGAGATACACAAAGCTACGTTCTCAGGTTTCTTTTGAGGACTTTGGATGAATTGAATAGCCAGGAGAGAAAAGCCGTGAGCCGATTTTACTCTCTCCTTTCTCAGACATTAGATGAGGCATTATCTAAAAATAGAGAGCGGAAATGAAAAAGTTTTTAGCGTTTTTAACTTTCACTTTACTTGGCAGCCTCTTTATTTATCAAGAAGCTTGGTCTATGGCCAAAAGACCTCGTCAGTCAGAAGAAAAGATCGTCGAACCATCCCCGCCTCTTTCCTTGACGCTTGAAGACTGCTTTCAACTCGCCCTCGAACAAAGTGAGACAGTAGCTATTCAAAAGGAAAAAATTGAGGAAGCAGAGGCTCAGTTTTATAAGGCGGCCAGCGAGGCCCTTGGCGATGTCAACTTTATCATGACCGATGAAAGACAAGATATTCAAAAGGGAGGGGGAGAAAGTTCTTCGGTTGGAAGCACACTTTCAGATCCCGCAAGGCGCGAAAGAAAATTTGTGATCACACAGCCTCTTTTTCAAGGATTCAAAGCTCTGGGGGCTTTGACAGGGGCTGGAAGTTTGAAAGGGACAGAGAAGGAAGAATGGTTCAGAGCAAGACAACTTCTCTTTCTCGATGTTGCCCAGGCCTTTTACAGCGTTCTTCAGAAAAAAAAGGATCTTGAGACTGTCGAGGGAATCCATGCCCTTTTTCTTGAACGGATCAAAGAACTTGAGGACAGGGAACGAATTGGAAGATCGAGGCCGAGTGAGGTGGTTACGGCAAAAGCGAGGATGAAGACATTAGAAGCTGAGATAGCGCGTTCACGCGGAGCATTTGCCTTATCACGTCATCTCCTTGAATTTTTGATCGGAAGAGAAATTGACGCTAGTCAGCTTATTGAGGAAGAACTTCCAGAGAAAAGCCCTCAAGATCAAACCTCTTATCTTGAATCGTTACTCCAAAGGCCCGATGTCGAGGCCTCCAGGCTTGCTGTTAAAACGGCATGGAGAGCCGTGCTTGTAGCTCAAAGTGGCTTCTGGCCAGAATTATCCCTTGAACATACCCAATATGAAAGAAGGGAGGGTTTTCAATCTAATCTCGACTGGGATTTTCTTTTTACTATCGATATCCCCCTCTTTAAGGGAGGCGAGACCTTCGGCAATGTGAAGGAGGCGATTAGTAAGTGGAAGCAGGCCAAGCTCTCTTATTCATTGGCTAAGCGACAGGCTGAACTTGAAATTAAAGAAACTTATGAGAATTGGGTTACTTCCCTTGATCAACACAAGGCCCTTGAGGGGGCGCTTAAAGATTCTCAGGAAAATTACCGCCTTCAAAAGGAAGAGTATGAACATAATCTGGTGAATAATCTCGACGTTCTT
This sequence comes from Candidatus Omnitrophota bacterium, assembly GCA_016204125.1. Taxonomy (GTDB): domain Bacteria; phylum Omnitrophota; class Omnitrophia; order Omnitrophales; family JACQLI01; genus JACQLI01. Next base: position 4,910 of record JACQLI010000079.1, on the reverse strand, counting down.
GAAGCCATTCAGTCGCTTCTTGAGACGCGACGCGAGACAAACCTCGTCCATTATCAGACAAAGGAAAATTATTGGCGCCTTAAGGTAGCTGCAGGAGAAGTGCTTTGAATATCTCGGAAATCTCAATCAAAAATCCTGTTTTCGCCTGGATGCTCATGATTGGTCTCATGATCTTCGGACTCCTTAGCTTCCGCGGCATGGGAGTCGGCCAGATGCCCGATGTCGATTTCCCCGTTCTCAATATTACCGTTACTTGGGAGGGTGCAGCTCCTGAAGTGATGGAGAGTGACGTGGTCGATATCATTGAAGACGCAATCATGGGAATTCAAGGTCTCCGTGACGTCTCTTCGTCAACCCGCCAGGGCAGGTCTGAAATCACCCTGGAGTTCGAACTCGAGCGCGATATCGACGTCGCGTTGCAGGAAGTTCAAAGCAAACTTTCCGAAGCCCAGCGCCGTCTCCCGAAAGAGATAGACCCGCCCGTTATCATCAAAACCAATCCTGAAGATCAGCCTATCATGTGGGTTGCAGTGACCACCGATCGGCCACTTCGGGAGCTTATGGAATACGTGGACAATCAGATCAAAGATCGTTTCAAGACCGTTTCAGGAGTCGGCGAAGTTTTCTTGGGAGGGTATCTTGAGCGAAATTTGAGAGTCTGGCTCGATGTCAAAAAACTCGAAACTTACCAACTGACCGTAGAAGATGTGATGCAGGCGATTCAGGAGGAACATATAGAAATTCCCGCGGGCCGACTCGAGACGGATAAAAAGGAAGTAACCATCCGCGCCATGGGTGAAGCCCGCTCCGTTGAAGAATTTGAGAAAATTACGATTACAAGAAGAGGCGGGGAACTTATCTATCGTCCGATTCAGCTTAAAGAAGTTGCTAGGATTGAGGACGGCCTCACAGATATCAGAAGGATTTCACGGGTACTTGGGAAACCCTCGGTTGGCCTTGGGATCCGCAAACAACGGGGCGCGAACTCTGTTGCAGTGGCAAAGCAGGTTAGAAAAAGGGTGGATGAGGTTCGAAAAGAATTACCCCCTGGGTTTGATATTGGAATCAACTTCGATAGTACGAAATTTATCGAAGATTCGGTTCAAGAACTTGTCTTCACTCTCATTCTTTCAGCCCTTCTAACCTCACTTGTTTGTTGGCTCTTCCTCGGTTCCTGGAGTAGTACTCTTAATATTCTTCTGGCGATCCCAACCTCTATTTTAGGAACTTTCATTGTGCTCAAATTTGCTCGTTTTACCTTGAATACCTTTACGCTTCTTGGGCTTTCTCTTGCAATTGGAGTTGTGGTTGATGATGCGATTATGGTTCTTGAAAATATTGTCCGTCATAGAGAAAAAGGAGAAACCCAGCTTGATGCTGCGCTGAAAGGCGCTAAGGAAATCACCTTTGCTGCCATCGCGGCCACCATTGCAATCGTTGCCATCTTCCTCCCCGTAGCCTATATGAAAGGAATCATTGGAAAATTCTTTTTTCAGTTCGGAATTACCATTTCAGCAGCGGTTCTCCTTTCACTTGTTGAAGCATTGACTCTAGCCCCCATGCGCTGTTCACAATTTCTTGAGATCGGTGAAAGGAAGGACAGGTTTGGAAAATTGTTTGAAAGTAGCATGAACCGCTTCAAAGAATTTTACAAAAGTACCCTTACCCTCTCGCTTCGACACAAGAAAAAAGTTTTACTTGGGTCCGTTTTATTCTTCGCCGCTTCCCTCGCGATCCTTCCTCTTCTCAGAAAGGAATTTGTACCTGTGCAGGATCAGAGCATGTTCCTGGTACGTATCCAAACACCCATTGGCTCTTCCCTTGAGTTTACCAGTGAACGTTTCAAAGAAGCTGAAGCCATTGCGATGAACCGCTCTGATGTTACCCGCTACTTTGTAGCTGTTGGAGGATTTGGAGGAGGAGAAGTAAACACGGGGGTTATGTTCGTCACCCTCAAACCTTTCAGTAAGCGTTCCGTTGACCCCGAGCTGAAGCGCAGACCCACTCAGCAAGAGGTGATGGCCTATTTTCGAAGGGAGTTTAACAAGATTCCAGATGTAAGAGCAGTCATGCAGGATCTATCAACGCGGGGATTCGCAGCCCAAAGAGGCTTTCCTGTTGAATTCACAATTCGTGGGCCAGATTGGGACAGACTTGCCGAATACGCTGAGGCCATTCAAATGAAAATGAAAGAGAGCAACCTTCTCCAAGACGTGGACACAGACTATCTCACAGGTATGTCTGAACTGAGAGTCTACCCTGACCGCGATCGCGCTTTTGACAGAGGGGTCAGTGTCGGCTCGATCACTCGAACGATAAATGCGATGATCGGAGGGGCACGCATAGCAAAATACACCAAAGGAGGCCGTCGCTATGATGTAAGGGTACAAGTTACACCCGATCAAAGGGTAAGCGCTGAAAATATTGAAAAGTTCCTTGTCTGGAATAACCGCGGGGAACTCGTTCGTCTAAGCGACGTGATTCAGATCAAAGAAAGGTCGAGCCTTCTTGCGATTACAAGACGTGGTCGGGAGAGAGCCATTGGTCTTTTTGCTAATGTGGCCTCTGGCAAATCACAAGCGGCGGCAATTGAAAAGGCGAGGCGTATCAGCGAAGAAATTCTTCCCGAGGGATACCGAGTCGTCTTTAGCGGCACAAGCGAAACTTTTAAGGAGTCCTTTCAGAGCCTCATCTTTGCTCTTTGGTTAGGAATCCTCATTTCCTACATGGTTCTGGCTTCGCAATTCAATCATGTTATCCATCCCCTTACCGTACTCCTTGCTTTACCCTTCAGCATTTCAGGAGCTTTTCTAGCCCTCTGGATGGGAAACCATTCTCTTAATATTTTTAGTTTGATTGGACTTCTCCTTCTCATGGGTATTGTAAAGAAAAATTCCATTCTTCTCGTTGAATTCACCAATCAAATGCGAGAAAGAGGACTCAGCCCTCTTGACGCTCTAAAAACGGCCTGCCCCATACGTCTCCGCCCTATTGTGATGACTTCAGTTTCCACGATTGCCGCAGCCATTCCACCTGCCTTGGCTCTTGGCCCAGGCGCTGAAACTCGAATTCCCATGGCCATCGCTGTCATTGGCGGCGTCACGATATCAACCATTCTTACTCTTTATGTTGTCCCCGCAGCTTATCTTCTCCTTGTCCCGCTCGAAAAGAAGGAAACCGCAGCCAGGTTTAACACCTTCATTAGAAAGCGGCTGAATGAATTGATACAACTTCTTGGTAACATTAAGGATAGAGTGTAAGTAAGTGTCTCCAACTCTTTCACCCATTAAAGTAATTTCAATCAGTAGCCGATCAAAAAACGAACAAAATTTCTCTAACCCTATTTACTTCTAAGATAAGAACAGGTATATTTTATCGGATTTTGCATCGGTCCAATGGCTTGAAACAATTAACGTTTGGGGGTTTGGCGTGCGGCTTGTTCGTCATATTTTTTTGATTCTTTCTCCCGTCATTTTCCTCAGTTTCATCACAGGCTGCGCCTCCAGTCGATATTCTCACTATCAAGAAGCTCCCGAAGGTCAATTCTTCCTGACACCTTCACCTGAGTTCTCTACTTCTTTTCCCACACGTTGGGGAGCAGAGATGAGTGAGCTTAATAAAGTTCAGTACCTTCTTGACCGCCTGGCCCAATCAAATGTCCGCTTTATCCGTAACGGTGAGCGGTATGATGGCAAGGTAGCGCGTCAATGGTTTCTTTACAAGATGACACATTGGGTGCGCAGGGTTAAGACTGCACAAGAATTCATAACACGAGTCACCGGTTTCTCTCAAAAGACAGGGAAACCCTACCTTGTCGAATTCCCCGATGGACAGATTTATTCTTTAAAAAGTATCCTCTATAATGAGCTGACCGCTCTTCAAGGCCATCTTTCAAAACTGAAACTTTTAAGCCGCGCAACAGCGCCGCAGCCTGGGCAGGTTCAAGTTACACACCCCGCCCCTCGTCCGACCGCGTAATTCTGACGATCCAAATACCACACTGATTGCAGATCAAAAGAGTCAGGTGTATCATGCCTCTAATGTTGAGAAGCCTTTCCATTGGGATTTCGGCTTTTCTTATTTTTGTTCAAATTCCACAATCAGCAGCAGGTGACAATGCGGCAGTCATGACCAATCGTTTAGCCAAAGAAAAAAGCCCTTACCTTCTCCAGCACGCGAATAACCCTGTCGACTGGTATGCGTGGGGAGAAGAAGCCTTCGAGAAGGCCCGCAAGGAAGACAAGCCCATTTTTCTTTCCATCGGTTATTCCACCTGTCACTGGTGTCATGTCATGGAAGAGGAGTCGTTCGAAAATCCAGAAGTCGCAAAGGTGATGAATGAGAATTTTGTTTCCATCAAGGTAGATAGAGAAGAGAGGCCCGACCTTGACAATATCTACATGACCTCTGTCCAAGCCATGACAGGTCAAGGGGGGTGGCCGCTTAGCGTTTTTCTCACCCCCGATAAAAAACCTTTCTTCGGAGGAACTTACTGGCCGCCTGATGATAGATGGGGAAGACCTGGCTTTGTTGCAGTTTTGCATTCTGTTATGGAATCATGGAAGAGAAAAAAAGATCTTATTCTTAAGCAAAGCGAAGAACTCACTCAATTGATTCAAAGACATGCCCAAATGAAGGTAGAATCAACATTTACCCTGAATGAAGGGACCCTTCAAAGTGCCTATCTTGACCTTGTTTCTGCCTATGACCCCCAGCACGGAGGATTCGGGAAAGGAATTAAATTCCCAAGATCTCACACGCTTTCTTTTTTGTTGAGACACTGGAAACGCGCGAACGACAAACGTACCCTTGAGATGGTTGAAAAGACTCTTGATGAAATGGCGAAAGGCGGAATATGGGATCATTTAGGAGGAGGTTTTCACCGTTACTCAACTGACGCAAGATGGTTT
>JACQLI010000010.1 GCA_016204125.1 Candidatus Omnitrophota bacterium | reverse complement strand
TGCTTGAACCCATCATGGTCGTGGAAGTGATTGTTCCGGAAGAAAATATGGGCGCGATTATTGGGGATTTAAATTCAAGGCGCGCTGTCATTCAAGAAATGGGAAACCGCGGAAATGTCAAATACGTAAAGGCGCTGGCGCCTCTTGCGGAAATGTTCGGTTTTGCAAGCGCGATCCGTTCGCTTTCTCAGGGACGCGCCGTTCCGTCTCCGATGGAGTTTCATAATTATAAAGAAGTCCCCACGAATATTGCCAAGGGAATTATTGAAGGGGCAACGCATTAATTCTTAAAGAAAGGATGAAACACAATGGCCAAAGAAAAGTTTGAACGCTCCAAACCGCACGTCAACGTGGGCACCATCGGACACGTCGATCATGGGAAAACCACCCTCACCTCCGCCATCACTCTGGTGTTAGCGAAGAAGGGAATGGCCGAGGCCCGTGCCTTTGATACGATTGACAATGCCCCTGAGGAAAAAGAGCGCGGCATTACGATCGCCGTCGCCCATGTGGAGTATCAAACGAGCGCGCGCCATTATGCCCATGTGGATTGTCCGGGCCATGCGGATTACATTAAAAACATGATTACCGGAGCCGCTCAAATGGACGGCGCGATCTTAGTCGTCTCCGCCGCCGATGGCCCGATGCCTCAAACGAGGGAGCATATCCTGCTCGCCCGCCAAGTCGGAGTCCCCCGAATCGTTGTCTTCTTAAATAAATGTGATGCCGTTGACGACCCAGAATTATTAGACCTTGTAGAATTAGAAGTCAGAGACCTGCTTAAAAAGTATGAATTCCCGGGTGATGAAATCCCAATCATAAGAGGCTCAGCCTTAAAAGCCATGGAACATTCCGATGACCCCAAAGCCCAAGAGCCTATCTTAAAGCTCATGGAAGCGGTTGATACTTACATTCCTACGCCCAAACGGGATACCGAAAAACCCTTCTTAATGCCCGTTGAAGACGTTTTCTCCATCTCTGGCCGCGGTACCGTAGGCACCGGACGTGTGGAAAGAGGCAAGATTAAAGTGAACGATGAAGTGGAAGTGATCGGCTTACGTCCTAAGACCACCAAGACCACCGTCACAGGGATTGAAATGTTTCGTAAATTACTCGATGACGCCCAAGCGGGAGATAACGTAGGACTCCTCTTAAGAGGGATTGAAAAGAAAGATTTAGAACGCGGCATGGTGGTGGCTAAGCCCGGAAGTGTCACTCCCCACACCAAGTTTAAAGGCCAAGTTTATATCTTGACCAAAGAAGAAGGGGGACGTCACACAGCCTTCTTCACCGGCTACCGGCCCCAGTTTTATTTTAGAACCACTGATGTCACCGGTGTCGTCACCCTCCCCAAGGGTGTGGAAATGGTGATGCCGGGAGACAATGTGGCCATTGAAGGCGAACTCATTATGCCGGTGGCCATGGAAAAAGACCTTCGCTTCGCCATCCGGGAGGGCGGCAAAACCGTAGGGGCAGGGGTCGTCACCGAGATATTGCAGTAAGTTTTAAAAGGCCTGATCGAATTTGATCAGGCCTTTTTGTTGGGTACAAACTTTGTGTTAGTGGCATCAGCGTGTATTCCTTCGAATAGATGAGGGAATCCCACCAGAATCGTTCGCTAACGTTGTTTTAAGAAAAAGGGGTTTTTTTACCCTGCGAGTGGGAGAAGTTTTTTCATTAAAACGGCCTGGTACAGGTCATTTAACAGATAAATTAGCGGATTTAAACTGCACTCATGCGTGAATTAATTACATTGGCATGTACCGATTGCAAGCGCCGGAATTACACGACGCGGAAAAATAAGAAAAAGACAGCCGAGCGGCTTGAACGTAAGAAGTTTTGCCGGTTTTGCCGCAAGCGCACAGTTCATCGCGAGATTAAATAAATAAGAAGAGTTACGGGCATATAGGCCAGTAGCTCTAATCGGCAGAGCAT
>JACQLI010000074.1 GCA_016204125.1 Candidatus Omnitrophota bacterium | reverse complement strand
TGGCCAATCTTGAATTGGGGCGTCTCGATTCAAAAAAAGCGCAGGCGATCATTCGAGCCTCGGAAGAGGTGATCGCAGGCAAACTTAACGATCACTTTGTAACCGATGTTCTCCAATCAGGCGCAGGCGTTTCCTGTCACATGAATGCGAATGAAGTGATTGCAAACCGCGCTCTTGAAATCCTTGGCAAGAAAAGAGGCAATTACGAACACTTAAGTTCTCACGATCATGTGAATATGAGTCAGTCGACCAATGATGTGATTCCTACCGCCATTCGAATTGGGGCGTTTGGACTCGTCGAGGAATTTTCTGAAGCATCGAAAGCGCTTGAGCGTTCATTTAAGAAAAAGGCAGCCCAGTTCAGTCGGATTGTCAAATCAGGGAGAACACATCTCCAGGACGCAGCGCCGATCACCCTCGGTCAGGAATTTTCAGGATACGCAAGGCAGCTTGAGAAGGGGAGAGAACGGGTTGAGAAAATGGCCCAGAATCTCCTTGAGCTTGGAATCGGCGGCTCAGCGGTTGGGACAGGGCTCAATACGACTCTTAGGTATCGAAACCTTGTGATCCAGAATCTGAAACGGATCACAGGCTTTTCTGTGCGAAGCGGTAAGAATCTTTTTGAACTCATGCAATCCGATGCCGATCTCGCCGCCTTGTCAGGAACGCTTAGGACTTATGCCTTATCGGTCATTCAAATCTCAAATGACCTCAGACTTCTCAGTTCAGGACCGAATACAGGATTTGCTGAAATCAATCTTCCTACCCGTCAGCCTGGCTCCTCAATCATGCCTGGGAAGGTCAATCCCGTGATGCCTGAAGTAGCAGCGCAGGTCGGCTTCCAGGTAGTGGGAAATGACCTCGCTGTGTCGATGGCTGTTCAGGGAGGCCAGCTTGAACTCAATATTATGCGGCCTGTGATTGTTCGCAATCTCTTTGAATCAATCGAAATCCTCAAGAACCTCTGCAAAGTCCTGAAGACCCTTTGCATTGACGGAATCACTGCCAATGTGGCGCGGTGCAAGGAGTATGCGGAAAGAAGTTATGGGATTGCAGCCGCCTTGAATCCTCATATTGGCTATACGAAGGCAGCTGAGTGTGTGAAGGAATCAGTTAAGACAGGAAAGACTTTGCGGGAAGTGGTGTTAAGTAAAAGACTTCTGACATCTTCTGAGCTCGATCGCATTCTTTCTCCAGAAAATCTTACCCGCCCAAGGCCGAGCTAAATACTGTTTGCAATCCAGTCTTGACTTCAATACAATAACGGCCTCAAAAAACCTACATGCTTACCGTTTCTACAGTTAGTCATTACCCTAAGATAGGCGATTCTCTGGAGGAACAACTCCTCAGGAGGACCTATGCCCAGTTTGACCGTAAAGAGGTGGATCTGGCCCACGTCGAGCGGACGAAGGATGAGGTGACCCGTCAGGTCATTCAGGAGCAGATCGACGCAGGAGTGGAACTGATCACAGACGGTCAGATTCGCTGGAATGACGCCATCACCTATATTGCAGGCAAGATGAAGGGATTTGAACTGACCGGCCTTCTTCGCTATTTCGATACCAATACCTTCTATCGCCAGCCTATCTGTAAAGCCGAGCTTACCTCACCCGAAAGTCTCCTCGTTAAGGATTTTCAGTTTGCCAATGCGATCAGCTCGGTCCCTGTAAAGGCTGTTTTGACAGGCCCTTTTACTATTGCTAGGCTTTCTCAGGACAAGCATTACAAAGATTTTGAAGTCTTCGCTCTGAAGCTCGCTGCTATTTTAGGTGAGGAGGTAAAGCGGCTTGCCCAAGTGGGCGCTACGGTGTTCCACTTTGATGATCCCGCGCTTCTGTGGTTCAAAAAGGAGAAGGCCGTCTTCAAAAAGATTTGGACCAAACTCGCCTCTTATTTTCCTGAGAATATTGAGACGATTCTTTTCCTCAACTTCGGCGACCTCAAGGGGATTTATCCTGAAATTCAAGATCTTCCATTTACGACGCTCGGTCTTGATCTTGCGACAGAGACTGAAAACTGGGAGGTTTTAGAGAGTACGCCTTGCACGAAGAAACTTTTGGCAGGAATTGTTGATGCCCGAAATACCAAAATGGAGACAGAGGAGGAACTTCAAGGAAAGCTCGAAAAGCTTCTCGCCATTGTTTCGCCTGAGAATCTTTCCGTCTCACCAAGCCATGGTCTTGAATTTCTTCCGCGCGCTAGCGCGAAGAAGAAGCTTGCGAATCTCGCCAAAGTTGTCCGCGAATTTCGAGAGGCAAAGGTGAAGACATGAACGTTCCGATTCTTCCCACCACATCGGTTGGCAGTTTCCCGAAGCCCGATTATTTAAAGAAGGCCCGCTTGCAACTTTCTCGCGGTGAGATTAAGGAAAAGAAACTCAGAGAACTTGAAGAGCGCGCGACAAAAGACTGGATTCATTTTCAGGAAGAGATCGGAATCGACATCCTCGTTGACGGTGAGATGTATCGGGGTGACATGGTCACTTACTTTGCTGAAACCTTGAAAGGTTTTGAGATCTCCGGTCTCGTCCGCTCTTACGGGAATCGTTATTACAGAAAGCCCGTTGTTGTGGATGAAGTGAAACGCGCCAAACCGATGACCATCGAATGGTTCCAGTTTGCCCAGCGCCTCACGAAAAAGCCTGTGAAGGGAATGCTTACTGGCCCTTACACCATCATGGATTGGAGTTTTAATGAATATTATGGGAGCCGACGCGATCTCACACTTGCCTTGGCTGGAGTGATTCACGAGGAAGCGGTTGATCTTGAGAAAGCGGGCGCCCAGTACATTCAAATCGATGAACCCGCTGTCTCTGTAAGACCTGAAGAACTTCCCTTGGCTGTCGAAGCCATGGGAGTGGTCACGAAAGGACTCAAGGCCAAGACCCTTACTCATATTTGCTATGGAGATTTTGAGAAAATTTACCCTGGGATGCTGGATATTCCTGTGGATCAGATTGATCTTGAACTTTCCAACTCCAGTTTCAATCTCCTCGAGCTTTTTAAGAAGCACCCCTTTACGAAAGAAATTGGACTGGGAGTTGTTGATGTTCACTCCCACGTTCTTGAAACCAAGGCTCAGGTGGTTGACCGTATTGAGAAGGCGCTCGAGGTCTTTCGTCCCGAACAGATTTATGTGGATCCTGATTGCGGGCTTAAGACGCGCGAAGTTCAAGAAGCGAAGGACAAACTTCGCGTCATCGTAGAAGCCACGAAAGAGGTTCGCAAGGGACTTGTCTCTGCAGGCTCAGTGGGGGGGAAACTCTAAGTCGCCTTCTTTCTCCTCTAGCGTTCCAACCCGCCTCTGTCGTATAATTTCAAATAAATAACCATGGAACAAACAACGCATACCATTCATATTTTCGGCATTACAATTTCAGCTTGGGTCTACGGCCCCGGGATTTTTGTCCTTTGGCTGATTCTCTTCTATAGTCTGAAGGGCTTCTTGTTTTTTTGGATCAAGCGATGGGGCGAAAAGACCAAGGTCAGGTGGGATCTCTGCGTCGTTAAAAGTCTCCACGTTCCTCTTAATATCCTTATCCTGGGAGGTGGCTTGGCGCTTCTTGCGCGTCTTCTTCCTCTGCCTCCTGAACTGGATCAGCCTGCGGAGCTGGCTGTCAAAGTTTTGGCGATCATTGCTCTGATCTTTTTCTTTGATAGTCTCGTTAAACAGGGACTTTCCAATTTCGCGGGGAGAGTGCAGGCGATCAATCTTTCATCAAGCCTTGTTCAAGGGCTCGTTCGACTTGCAGTTCTTTCTTTTGGGCTCTTAATCCTCTTAGATTCACTTGGAATTTCGATTACTCCCATAATCGCATCGCTCGGCATCGGATCACTGGCGGTTGCATTAGCCCTGCAGGGAACATTGGCGAACCTTTTCGCAGGTATCTTTATCCTGGCGGACCGGCCTGTCCGTGTCGGCGATTTTATCAAACTGGAAACAGCCGAAGAGGGATATGTGACCGAGGTTGGCTGGCGCAACACGCGGATTCGAATGCTTCCTAACGTTGTGGTGATCGTCCCTAACGATAAACTCATCTCCAGCACTGTTCACAACTATTACCTTCCCGATAAGGAGATGGCAGTACTCATCCAGGTCGGTGTTCACTATGCGAGTGATCTGGCAAAGGTGGAGCGTGTGACGATTGAGGTAGGGAAGGAGATCCAGAAAAAAGTCCAGGGAGCCGTTGACAATTTTGAACCCTTTATCCGATACCATACCTTTGCAGATTCCAGTATTAATTTCACGGTGATTTTGCGCGTTAAAGAGTTTGTCGATCAATATCTGGTGAAGCACGAATTTATCAAAGCCCTTCATGAAAGGTACAAAAAGGAAGGTATTATCATCCCCTTTCCCATTCGAACGCTCGATATCTCTACCCGCACTCTGGAAGAACTGGGCAGTCAGCTTCAGCACAAGAGCTGAATTTGCCAAATCCCGAAACTCTGTTATAATACGCGCACTTTGTCACAAATAAGAAAGGTTTGACTTTACGCAACTTATGAATTTAAAACAAGTTAGAATCTTGCATCAAACTGAAAAAGGCGCCCTTTAATGCAGCAGGTGACACTTAAGCAGCTCCTTGAAGCGGGTGTCCACTTCGGACATCAGACGCGCCGCTGGAATCCTAAGATGCGAAAGTACATCTTTGGAGAGAAGAATGGCATTTATATCATCAATCTCGAGCTGACGCTCGGATGTCTGAATAAGGCACTCGAGTTTCTAAAGAAAGTGGCCGCTGAAGGCAAAGAGATCCTTTTCGTCGGGACGAAGAAACAGGCGCAGGATGTGATCAAAGAAGCCTCCGAGCGTTCCCGCATGCCCTATGTGCATAACCGTTGGCTTGGTGGGATGCTTACCAATTTTTCAACCGTCCGTAAATCAGTCGCCCGCTTGGACTGGATCGATCAGACGGAAAAGGAAGGAAATTTTAAATTCATTACGAAGAAGGAAGCGGCACATCTCGTTAAAGAGAGGGAGAAACTTACGCGTTATCTGGCAGGCGTTCGTCGGATGAAAAAGCTTCCAGGCGCTGTTTTCATTATTGATACCAAAAAGGAAGAAATTGCACTTCATGAGGCGATGAAGCTTGGGATCCCTACCATTGCATTGATTGATACCAATTGTGACCCCGAGCTCGTGGATTATCCGGTTCCTGGGAATGACGACGCCATTCGGGCGATCAAGCTTTTCTGTGACCTTGTGGCCGAAGCTATTACTGAGGGACGAAATGAATTCTTAAAACTCTATCCTCTTACTGAGGAAGAGATGAAAGAGATTCATGCTCAAGAGGAAGTATCCGCTCCTGTGGCGGCTAGTGAGACAGCAGCCGAAATAACAGAGGAAGTGACCCCCACGGTAGAAACTGTTCCACCTGTTGCTGTGCCGATTGTGGAGCAAATTGAAGAAGTCATTGAAGATAAGATTATTGCGAAGACCATTGAGGAAGAGACTAAGACCTTAAAGGTCAAGAAAGCGGCGCGAGTCAAAGAGCCTAAGAAACCGAAATAACATGAATGTGACTATGAAAAAGGATGACATCGCTAAACTTCGTGAACTGACCGGCGCGGGGATCATGGATTGTAAAATGGCGCTGACAAAAGCCAAGGGGGATTTTGAAAAGGCCAGAGAGATTTTGAAAGCGAAAGGTCTTGACCTTGCAAAGAAGAAAGCGGGACGCGAGGCCAAAGAGGGGCAGATCGTTTCTTATGTTCATGCTGGCGGTAAGATCGCGGCTCTAGTTGAAGTGAATTGTGAGACCGATTTCGTGGCCCGTAACGAAATTTTTCAGCGTTTCGCCAAGGATGTGGCCATGCAGGTTGCGGCCCAGACCGAAGACATTCCTCTCCTTGACCAAAAGTTTATCAAGGATCCTACGAAGACGATCCGTGATTACCTGACAGAGACGATTGCACGGCTTGGGGAGAACATCTTGATTCGAAGATGCGTTCGATTTGAGTTAGGCATAGCGCCCCACATTGAAGATGTGACGGCGGGATGAGTGCGAAGAGAAAGCCCGCCTACAAACGGATTGTTCTCAAACTATCGGGTGAGGCTTTACAGGGAAAGTTAGGTTATGGTGTTGATCCTCAGGTGGCAAGTGCGATTGCTGAGGAGATTAAGGAAATACACGGTCTCGGGATCGAAGTAGCCATTGTCATTGGGGCAGGAAATATCTTCCGAGGTCTCCAAGGGGCGCGCTCAGGAATGGATCGGGCGACAGCCGATTACATCGGGATGCTCGCCACGATCATCAATTCTTTGGTATTACAGGATGCACTCGAAAAGTTGGGAGTTCATACACGGGTGCAGACGGCCATCGAAATTCACGAACTTGCCGAACCTTATATCCGTAGGCGGGCTGTTCGTCATCTGGAGAAGGGTCGTGTGGTGGTATTCGCAGGCGGAACAGGGAATCCTTACTTTACGACCGACACGGCAGCAGCGCTGAGAGCCGTCGAAATCGGGGCTGATGCAATTCTCAAGGCTACGAAGGTAGATGGTGTTTACGATCAGGACCCCGTGAAGCACCCACGGGCTAAGAAATTTGAAAAGTTGAGTTATTTGGAAGTTCTGAAAAGGCGGCTTCAAGTAATGGATGCCACGGCCATTTCACTTTGCATGGATAATGAACTTCCCATCGTTGTTTTTAACCTAACGAGGCGCGGTAATATTCGCCGAGTTGTTCTTGGCGACAAAATCGGCACACGCGTAGAATAAAGCCATGGCTGAGCGACCAGAGATTCGTTCCATTCTCGATGAAACCCATCGGAAGATGGAAAAGGCCTTTAGCCTTACACGAAAGGAATTTCAGGATTTACGCACGGGTCGAGCTTCCTCAAGCCTGGTCGAAGGTCTTCAAGTTGATTATTACGGTACCCCCACTCCCTTAAAGGGGCTTGCCACCATCAGCATTCCCGATCCTCGAACCCTTCAGCTCCAGCCTTGGGATGTGTCGGTTATCGGTGAGATTGAGAAAGCGGTCCTCAAATCAGAGCTTGGGCTCACTCCCATGAATGATGGTAAGGTGGTGAGAATTCCAATCCCGCCCCTGTCGGAAGAGAGACGTCTTGAACTTGCCAAACTTGTTCGCAAGACCGCCGAAGAGGGCCGGGTGGCCATTCGAAACATTCGGCATGAAGCAATTGAGTCGATCAAATCCCTCGAAAAGTCCAAGAAGATTTCCGAAGACGAATCTCATCACGGTCAAAAAGAAGTTCAGAAACTGACCGACCGTTTCATAGTCGAAGTCGACCAGACCGTCACGAAAAAAGAACAAGAAATAAAAACTATCTGAACTTATGAGCTACACGAGCCCGTAGCTCAGTCTGGCAGAGCACTGCCCTTTTAAGGCAGGTGTCGATGGTTCGAATCCATCCGGGCTCACAAATTTGCTGTCCCCGTCGTCTAGCCTGGTCTAGGACACCAGATTTTCATTCTGGCGACACGAGTTCAAATCTCGTCGGGGACGCTTTCGCTT
>JACQLI010000077.1 GCA_016204125.1 Candidatus Omnitrophota bacterium | reverse complement strand
TACATTTATTCTACTATCCGATTTAATGTCCGATTACTGTCCGATTTAGTGTCCGATCCGCCGGCGGCCCCAGCAGCCCTTCAAGGTTGATTTTTTGCTATGTGAGCGAAGATGGGCATCGGCATTGAAGTGCGTGAGTTCGCGAAAGGCTCCTGATCTTCTGGAGGAGGAAAAATCGTGATGAGCGAGGCTGGATAAAAAACAACCCTGGCTGTTTCTAGACAACCAGGGCTGTTAACAATGGCTCGAAAAGTTCGAGCCCTATGTGGCTCCTCGGGCTGGACTCGAACCAGCAACCCTCCGGTTACGATCTGACCTGCCTTGCGGCAGGAGTCGGACTTTCTCTTTGCCCTCGGCTATCAGGGACAGTCCCCTGCGGGGACAGTCCCTAACTTACGTTAGGGCAGCGGGTGTAAAGTCTCTGCACTTGCCCATCGCCGTTCGCACGACGACTGCTAGCTCAGGATGGCCCTCAAGAGGGACAGTCCCCTGCGGGGACAGTCCCTAATGCGGGTTCCCCTGATTTAGCCCGCTTGTCATCCCAGAGTTTCCTCTGAGAGCTGCTAACCACGGTAACAGCCGGATGCTCCACCATTGAGCTACCGAGGAATAAATAAAAGTCAAAAATTAAAAGGAAAAAGTGAAAATTTAAGCAGAACGTTTCTTCATTAAGATGTCGAGATCGGCTTGGTCCTGTTTCCGGCCAGAGGCTTTCTTATTCTTAACCAAATCGCTGAGTCCCATGAAATAAACTTTCTGTCTCCCGTACAATCCACGTCTCTTATTCCTCCAGACCTCCTCAAATGTACAGCCGTCAATGGATGTCAAAATATCAGCTCTCAGCGGCTCGTAGCCTAATTGTATTATCTTGCCGAGTTCACAGAAATCTCTCTCTTTAATTTTAAGACTTGAGAACCCAAACTCTCTAAGCGCCTTTAAGATCCGCTTCGCGTTGTCTGGGCTCCCCTCGACAAAAAAATCCATGTCCTTCGTGTACCTTGGGACCGCATGGAAAGCCAGCGCATAGGCCCCCACAAGGCAGTACTTCACCTTATGTTTGTTGAATAATCTTAATAGATCTTCGTAATCCTTTTCCGTTTTGCGCACGTTTTTTCTGTTTCCTCAGCTTAAGGAAGGTGTCTCTGAGAAACTGCATTGTCTCAAGCCGTTCCTCGGGACTCATCGAGGCATAGTAGTCAAGGTCCTGCGTTTCGGCTCCTAGAAAGGATTTTGCTTTTCTAACCCAAATTTTCCTCATGGCTAATTGTGAGTCATTATAGCGATACAAAACCTACTTTTCTACCTTAGCAAGGGTGCGTCTGTATGTCTTCTGGCCAATGAAGAAGCGCTTCTTAATCGCCCTTTGCGTAAAATCTTCAAGCCTCTTGCCTTCTTCCCGAAGTCTGGCGCGGACAAGACGAAGAAAAATCTGATTGTCGTCCAAAACGGCAAGCTCTCCTGTATCAAACGCCTCTGAGCTCAGCGTAAATGTAGAGCCTGGAGGAATAAAAAGTTCTACATAAGAATCCTTTCCATGGCGAAACTCAACGTGAAGAAGCTTGTCGATGATCTCAAGATCGCGGAGCACACGGATCACCTGACGCCTGATCGAAGTTCGGTCTTTTCCTTTGAGGATCCCGAGGTATTCACCCACAAGTTCTGGAGAAAAACTAAATTTCGTACTTCCTTTAGCCTGGGCAAGATAAAGAAAGAGAAGATAAATCTTCATCGCCCGCTGTCTTTGATAGTGAATCATTTTGGGAAAATATTTCCTTGCTTCAATCAAGGCCACAGGGATATCGATGGAACTGGGAGGCCCCGCAGGGAAAAGCGCCTCCCGCCCCTTAGGCAATTTTTTCTCTTCTTCCCCCCAGATCGGGAAAAATCCGATCCGTTTGAGTTTTGCCTCGGCGAGTTGGGGCGAATCGATCAAGGTCGCGGATTCAAGATTGTTTGCAATCGCTGAAACCGACCAGTTCATGCTCCCCTCCACGACAAAGCGGCGGTCCACCACAATCAGTTTGTCATGGAGCATCCTCACAGGACTTGCCAGACGAACTTTCGCGCCTTCTTCTTGAAGGACCGCGACCCAAGGCTCCTGGAGAATTTTTTGCGGTGTCGCGTTCTTGAATTTTGTATTGAGATAGATTGTGACTTCAACGCCGCGCCGCCTTGCCTCAACGAGATCTTGAATCAGGCGATTGATAGGGTGTTTTGCGCTGTCTCCGGTACGGACGAGGTACATCGATATCACAATCGAGGACTGGGCCTTGTCCAAAAGAGAATAAACCTGGCCTTGATAAACGCGGTCGCTTATGTCACGAATTTTCATTCGACGACGAGCTCAAATAAAAAAGGAAGGATCGGAAAGCGCCCCCTTGGCGTCGGCGGGAAGATGGGCTATGAAAGGGTCTCGCCCGTCCGACTTGTCTTTCCGGTCCTTCCATTTAAAGTCTGCCTGACAGACCCCTCTCTTGTCAAATCCCCTTTATTTTGAAGAAAAGGGCGCCCAAAGTGGCTATGCCCAGTAAAACCAGATAGATTCCAAAACGCCGCGTATTCTTCACTTCGCGCGCCTCATCAATAGGGCTCACTTGCCAATTGATAAGCCTCATGATCCATTGATAGAACCCGATCGAGCGCCTCGGCCAAACGGCTGTGAAAATCCCGAAAAGTGTGCACGCCATACCCCAGGCAAGCAAAATATCCCAAATTAAGTATACGGGAATCTCTAGACGAATCACTTCACCTACCATGCCCCACCACCTCCTCCGCCTCCGCCACCCCCAGAAAAGCCGCCGCTGAATCCACTGCCGCCGCTCGAGCGGGGGGCTGAGGCAAAAACTGTCCCCATGCGGCCGCTCATGTTCTGCATCCTGGTTGAAAAGTCAGTTGAACTAAAATGCCCGCCATCGTAACCCGAATACCAAGTCGGCTTTGGATCATAAACTCCCTCGAAGGCCTTTCCCCACTGCCCAGCCAATCCAAGGGCCATTGCAAAGGGGAGGATTTTTTCAAAAAGACTCTCAAGATCCGTCTCGCGCCTGAGCCTGTCCTTGTCCACACGCCTGATGAACTCTTCGAGACCAAGTGCATTTTCCAATGCCTTTGTCCCTCGCAACGTCTTCTGAGGCATGAAGCAGCTGAAAATGGCGATGATACCCGCTGTCAATACAAGCGAAACTGCAAACTCTCCCCTTGGCACATAGATGGGGAGGAATTCAAGTAATGCGGAACCAAAAAAGGCTGCGATGGCAATCGCGATCGCTACTCCCCAACCGATGCTTCTGACAAGGTCTGGCCGCTGCCTCCAAAAGCCCGCTTTGACGAGCCCTTCGTAGAGTGCCTTTCGTATGTCGGAGAGTTTTTCATAAAACTCGTTCTCAAGATCGGTTAGATCCACGGTGTTGCCTGATTTGAAGATTTCCTTAAAAGTAAGTTGTTCGTGCGGCTTCAACTTGGAAAGGTCAGCGGAAGGATTGGATTTCAGCTCATAATCCTTTTTCGAAGTCTCCTTGATGGTCAAATATCCCCGTCTCGCGAGGTCAATCACCGTCGCGGTGATGTCTCTGAGATCCACCTTGTCATCAACCAGAGCCCCAACCTCTCCTGGAGTCAATCCTTGAGGAGGTTCGTATTGAACGGTGATCGGCCCCTTTTTGGGATCGCGTCCAAAATGCCACCACGCACGAAACATGAAGAAGAGGACAAAAATGGGAATCCCGAGCGGCCAATTGTCTTCAAAAAACCAAAGGATTCGCTTTGTCTTTGTCGATGTGGGAACAAGCCCTCGAGGCCAGCCTGCGACAATGGTAAGTCCTTCGAAGGCTCCGAGCGGTCTTGTCGCAAAATAGTAAAGAGTATCGTTTCCTCTCGCAACAAACTCCGCATCTTTTGCAGTCGAGGCATAAGGGCCCGTGTAGGCTGCGGCAAGAAGCGCCTCTGGACTTTTCACGGGGTAGGGAAGTCTTACAGTTGCGGTTGCCGACCTGATCGGGACTGCCCATCCCGTTCCTGTTACGTTCCAGTAAAGCTCATCGTGATCAGGAAAAGATTCGAGGATCCGTTCGACTCGATAGGTGATATTAAAATTTTTCTCACCACCATAAGTAACGTCTTGGCTTCCGAGACGAATGCGAAGATAAGCGCCCTCGCGGCTCAGTTTGGCCCCCCACGGCCTCGCATTCTCGTCAATGGCCCCGATGAATTTCAATTGGATGGACCTTTGAATCCCCATTCTTGTTTGGGTTACGGCGGGGATGTCCCGATAAATTCCGTGGCGCGCTTCCCCCTTAAAATCGACGTGAATTCTTTCTGTGACGAGAAGACTGCCGTCGGGCTGAATGATTAGGTCGGCGTCGAAGCTTTTGATTTCCCACGCGAGGACAGACGGGGACAGTGTAAGTAGCGTTAGAGTGAAAAGAAGGGCTTTCCGCATAGAAAAAACAGGAGGCGTTACTGGGGGTGCCAGGCTAGCTCAGCGTGGCACTGGCAGGGACGCCTCCTATTGTTTTTACTTTTTTAAAATGAAACCTTTACTGGTTGGCGCTCTGCGGGACTCTCGGGCTGGAAAAATTCCCGCGGCTTAAATCCAGCGAGCCCGCCGATGAATCTGTCAGGTATAACTTCGAGCTTCGTATTGTAGTCTCGCGTTACTGCGTTGTAATAACGCCTTGCATTTTGAATGGCTTCTTCAATTTCACCAAGAGAGTCCTGCAGACCCTTGAAATTTTCACTCGCCCGTAACTGGGGGTAATTTTCGGCCACGGCAAAAAGGCTCTTCAGAGCAGAGCTCAGTCCCCGCTCGGCCTCTCCTTTCCCTTGAGGGTTGGTGGCCTGCATGGCCTTGCTTCTCGCTTCAGTCACCTGCTCAAAAACTTTCCGTTCATGGCCTGCGTAACCTTTCACCGTCTCCACTAAATTGGGGACCAAATCATAACGACGTTTGAGCTGAACATCGATATCCGACCAAGCGCCCTCGGCACGGATTTTTAGCTGAATAAGGCCGTTAAAGATGGCGACCATCCAAAGCACAACCATTGCTGCGATTCCAATGAAAATCCAAGTAATTAACATTTTACCTCCTTGGTGTTTTTAGTCGAAATTCTGCCGACCTTCTAAGGCGCGTTGCAGGGTGGCGGGATCCATAAATTCAACCGCGCTTCCCACAGGAATCCCCCGCGCAATGCGCGAGACTTTCACTTCATAAGGTTTTAAGACTTGGGCCAAATAAAGCGCTGTCGCTTCTCCTTCTGTGTCAGGATTTGTGGCCAGAATCACTTCGCGAAATTTTTCTTCCTTCACGCGGCGGATAAGGTTTCGAATCTGAAGCTCCTCAGGCCCTATCCCTTCGAGAGGTGAAAGATTCCCCAAGAGAACATGATAAAGTCCGTTGAAAGCGCCCGTCTTTTCCATCTGGATGACATCTTTGGGGTCTTCGACCACGCAAAGGATAGAGCGGTCACGCGTCGGGTCTTCACAAATATGACAGGTCTCAGAATCAGAAAAATAGCGGCACTCTTTGCAGAATTTCACTTCTTCCCGCACCTCTTTCAGAAGTTCGCTCAAAAGGTTGACTTCCTCGAAGGGGGTTTTTAAGAGATAAAAAACGATTCTCTCTGCCGAGCGTTGTCCAATCCCTGGGAGGCGGTTCAAGGCTTCGACAAGGCGGGCCATGCGGTCAGAAAATCCTCGATTTCTCACTCTTATTCAGTCCGAACAATCTTGCTATTGTTAAAAATGTCCATGGCCTGACGGACGATTTCGGGAAGCTGGGACGGCGTCTTCTCTCCGCTCGGTGTCGACTCCTTGCCTTCTTGGGCCACGCGGGTTGTGACAAACTGGATTCTTAAGCTTCCTTCCAGGAACCGTTTGAAGATATCTTCGATGAGTCTTCTCTTCTCAACTCGTTCCAGCATCTCTTTGTGGAATTGAAACTCTTCGGGAAGGCCCAAGGTAATCACCTCTCCCACCACTTCAACGGGCTCCGCCTCAGCGAGAAAGACTCCTGTGGACATCTCTTTTGTCTTCACAGCCTCAAGCACCTCGGGCCAGACGCGCTGGACATCTTCTAGCACGAACGTGGCTGTAGTGTTCTCCTGGTTCTGGGGGACGGCTCTGGAGGGGTCGGTTTCTTTTTTGACTGGAACCTGACGCGTAGCTTCGCGCTCAACATAAACTTTTTCCTGAAAATCACTTCCTTTATCTAATAGGGCCTTGACACTTTGAAGCCCCTCTAACTTAAGGAGTTTAAGGAGAGCTGTTTCCAAGAGAAGACGAGGCGGTGCAACTGCGCGGCGGAGATTTCCCTGAAGATTCTGAAGAAGAGTCAAGCCAAGCATCCATTCTTCCTGTGAGAAAATATTTTTGAATTTGGCCATCCGCTTTTTTGATTCTTCGCTTGTCTCAATAAAGGATTCAACTCCTCCCATGTTAAGAAGGAGGAGGTTTCTAAAAAGCTCGTAAAGCCCTCTTCCAAACTGGACCATGTCTTTGCCTGATTCATAAAGTTCCTGGATAAGGGAAAGGATCTTCTTGGCGTCTTTGTGCTGAAGGGCCTCGAGAAGCTTAAGGTAGGTCTCCTCGCCCGCGAATCCCAAAGCAAAGAGGACATCTTCCTCGGTAATTTTTTCCTCGGCCAGTGCACTCAGTTGATCGAGAAGCGTCTCTGCATCGCGCAGGCTCCCGTCACTTGCACGGGCAATTTGGTAAAGGGCCTCGGACTCGGCCTTGAGACCTTCGGCCTTGGCAATTTCCTCGAGCTTTTTCACCATCATCTCGGTTGGGATCCGCTTGAAATTAAACCTCTGGCAGCGGGAGAGGATCGTAAGCGGAACTTTGTGAGGTTCTGTTGTGGCAAAGATAAATTTCACATGCTCGGGTGGCTCTTCCAAAGTCTTGAGGAGTGCGTTGAAGGCTTCGCCTGTCAGCATATGGACTTCGTCGATGATGTAGATTTTGTAGCGCGCTGCGGCGGGTTTGAATTTTACGTTTTCGCGCAGATTCCGTATCTCATCGATTCCGCGGTTCGAGGCACCGTCGATTTCAAGGACGTCGAGTGAAATCGTCCGCGTGATCTCCTGACAAATTTCACATTGACTGCAGGGAGACTCGGTCGGGCCCTTCGCGCAATTCAAGGCTTTGGCAAGGATGCGGGCTGTGGAAGTTTTCCCAATTCCTCGCGGACCCGAGAAAAGAAAACTCTGCGGGATGCGGCCTTTCGAAATGGCGTTCCTTAAAGTTTGTGTGGTCGGTTCCTGACCGACGACCTCATCAAATCCCTCAGGTCTAAACTTTCGCGCGAAGATCAAATAATTTTCAGACTTTTCCTTTTTCTTCATTCCTTACACTTTCTCGGAGCCACGAGGATTCGAACCTCGGTCCCCCTTACGGGGGAAACGGTTTTCGAGACCGCCGCATTCAACCGCTCTGCCATGGCTCCAGTAGCTGGCCTCATATTTTATCATCGAATGACTTCTGAAACCCTCTTTTCAAGCAAACTCCTTAATCCCTGCTCGCCCCAACGCATGATCAGGTTGTGATTCCATTCAAAAAGTGGACGGGCAACGGGCGCAAGGAAATTCATCCACGGTTTGGTTGTCTTAACATTCCAATCGTAGCGGAGAAGGGTCCTTCCTTCTTCCTCTTGGAATCGCCAGCTCCCTTTCCCATCAAGATCGCCGCTCGCTATTCCTTCTAAGCAACGCAACGGTTCAACCCGAGTCGTTTCCAGATCAAAAACAAGGCTGTGTGGGAGTCTGGCTTCCCACGTGTAACGCCTGATCGCTCCAAGCCCTTGTTCATCTCCAGGTCTAATCTCGATTACGCTTTCCAGGCCTTTCCACCATCTCGGCCAACGCTGCGAATGATAGATTTCCTCCCACACCTGTTCGATGGGGGCTTCGATCTGCCACAACGTAACGAATGAATAATCAGTCATAGAACTGGCGGCCCCGTAAAGATGGCGGAGACGTTGGGATTTGAACCCAAGAACCCCCTTTCGGAGGTTTCGCGCTCTCCAAGCGCGCCCGTTCAACCGCTCCGGCACGTCTCCGTGTAATTATCAACTGCGCTTCCTCTCTCAAATCCTAGCAGATAGAATCACTTTGCCTCAACTGTGTCAAGTGAGGCCCTCATTGATTTGACAGCTTGATGTTAGTGTGTTAATTTTCTTTAACTGTTTCTAGTGAAAGGAAGATAGTTCAAAAACCATGATGATTAACCGTCAAATGTTGAATGTGCTCCTTGTTGCCTTTGGTGTATTGATCAGCGCCTTTGCCTTACAAGCAACGGTTGAAGCCTCTGTCTTGCACTATGACAATGGGGATGGGGAGGCACCTCCTGAAGATAATCTCATATTGCCCGATAGTTCTGTTGTGGCTCCCGAGCCTGCAACTCTTGGACTTCTCGCAACGGGACTTCTCGGTGCGGCGCTTCTCAAACGAAGATCCAAATAAAAGAACGCCCCTTCGGTTGACTTACTCCGTTCGGCCGCTCAGGCACCTCTCCATGTTTGAATTCCCAAACGCATTGCTTCAAGCACCACTTCTCCAATAAGATGGCCTACTTCCGTATGTTTCCCAGCGTACCTGATTAT
Source organism: Candidatus Omnitrophota bacterium (assembly GCA_016204125.1). Taxonomy (GTDB): domain Bacteria; phylum Omnitrophota; class Omnitrophia; order Omnitrophales; family JACQLI01; genus JACQLI01. The sequence continues at coordinate 10,111 of JACQLI010000077.1, read as the reverse complement.
TGATTCTTCGATCCATGGAGCGGCCATGACAACACAATCAGTCCCCGTGCCAGTAGCTGGAAATTGTGTTTGGGTGCTGGGAATGGAGGCGTCCAGAACAGCGGTTGAACGCGCCTCCACAGCAATGGACAATGCTTCTAAGTGCGCCTCTTCTGATAAAGGGGCTGACAAATGGCACAAGAGGTTAATCGTACCAACAGGTTTGGACGCGGCAGGTGGGTCGCCGACCCGCAAGGCATTACTGAGACCTACGGTAGCGATCACGCGGGCCGACACTCCTCCATAGGACCGCTCGACGTCGACATATCGATCGAGATCAGCGCTCGTCAAAAGCCCCACACTGTCAGGCATTCCGATTTGCAAAAGTTTCTCATGGAGAAATTGTGGGGGATCGACTGGCGGTTCGAGATCCTTGGCTTTGACCTGATACCAGACAACAGCTTCTGCCTTTCTCCTTCCCCCACCATGGATCGCCCAGCTCAACATAATCTGTGGAGTTAGAAAGCGCACGGCGAGCCAATTCTCGCGGCGAATCACCTGCGCCTGACGACCTCTCAATTCAACTTTCATGGCTCAGAAGGTTCCCTCAAGAGAAGATGAAAGCCCTGCCAATTCTCTGACGGTGCTCCTCCCCACTGATTAAAGTAAACAAGCTCCTTCAAGGGAAGCCGTTTGCCCCAACCAGCGCGCTCAAGATCGGGTTTGTCGGGAAAGTGAGTCACGTACCCCAGGCAGAGGTAGGCAACGATGGCAATCTTTCGGGGGATATTAAAAATTTCATAAAGATCCTCGCGCTTGAAGATACTGACCCAGCCGACGCCAATATTTTCAGCGCGGGCTGCAAGCCAAAGATTTTGGATCGCACAGCAAGTGCTGTAGAGATGTGTCTCGGGCATGCTGTGGCGACCGATGACTTGAGGGCCGAAACGCGTTGGGTCCGATGTGATCAAAAGATTCACGGGCGATTCCAGAATTCCTTCCAACTTGTAGGAAAGATATTTCTCCTGACGCTCTCCTTCAAAAAGAAGCGCTGCTTCACCTCGCTCCTTTAAGAAAGCCTCTTTTGTCCTTTGCTTTATCTCGGGGTCATCCACTAAGATAAAATTCCAAGGCTGCATATAGCCTACCGAACCCGCGTGATGAGCAGCCTGCAGGATCCTAGCAAGAACTTCTTGTGGGATGAGATCGGATTTAAAAAGACTTCTGATGTCACGGCGGCCGTAGATGGTTTTGTAAACTGCGTTTCGTTCTTCCGCTGTGATCAGTGTATCGTCCAACGAGTGGTCTCTATTCATGGTATCACCGTCTGTCCTTCCGTAGAGTCTTGAAAAATTCTTGGAGTAGTTGTTTGGATTCGTCGGCCAAAATTCCTTTTCGGACTGAAAGGCGGTGGTTTAACCTGTCGTCGCTCACGATGTTATAAAGACTCCCGCAGGCGCCCGCCTTGGAATCTTCGGCAGCATAAACAAGTCCCTTTGCTTTTGAAAGAACCAGAGCCCCTGCGCACATGGGACAGGGCTCCATCGTAACATAAAGGGTTGCACCCTCAAGCGATCCTCGGTGATCTCTTTTCCCCTCGGCTAGAGTTTCTGCGGCTTGGGTGATAGCGATCATCTCGGCATGGGCAGTTGGGTCATGGAGTGTTTCCATCTGATTGTGGGCCCGGGCGATGATTTTTTTGTCGTGAACAATGACTGCCCCCACAGGAATCTCGCCCTTTTCAAAGCTGCGCGTTGCCTCTTTAATTGCCTCGCGCATGAAGTGTTCGTGAATTTCTTCGGTGTCCGCCATTGATTAATTTACATTCATATAAGTAATCGCGCCCGCCCCACACGCGCCAAATCTGACGCGTGTGGGACTGCTCAGTATAGGGAATTGCGCAGCAATATTCATCTCACGTATTACGGCAATTCTTGTAATAACATAGGAATGCGCGCCCGAGAGGACTCGAACCTCCAACAACTGGTTCCGTAGACCAGTGCTCTATCCGTTGAGCTACGGGCGCAAGTAACCTTAATGTTTCTTTATATCAATCGAGACTTGCACCAGTCCCGCACGCTTTTTGCGGGGCGGGCGCATGTCTTAAACGCGGCCCCGCGTCCGGCCTTCGGCCGTCCTGGGGCAGTCATTTTTACGAACGACCGTTCGTAAAAATGGCGGAGGGGACCAGATTTGAACTGGTGGGCGGAATTTCTTCCGCCACGGTTTAGCAAACCGTTGCCTTGGACCAGGCTCGGCCACCCCTCCAAAAATTGATGAAATAAAGTCTAAGCTATAATTTCGGAAGGGCCGAGATTCGAACTCGGGAGGCCCCGAAGGACCTAACGGTTTTCAAGTCCGTCCCATTCTACCGCTCTGGCACCCTTCCTTGTATCTCTTCAGATAATGAAAAAATAGCCAACCAGAATCGGTATTCTAACAGAACTCCTTTGAATCAGTCGAGGTAGGGTTTAAGAGCTTTTGGGAATTCAACTTCGCCTTTGGATGTCTGACAATTTTCCAATAGGCAGAGGACTGTTCTCGCCAAGGCTACGCCCGATCCATTGAGGGTGTGAACAAACTCGCTTTTCTGACCACCTGCAGGTTTGAAACGGATATTCATCCTCCTGGCTTGAAAATCCCCAAACCAGGTGCAGCTAGAAACCTCAAACCACCGTTCCGAGGCGGGCGCCCACGCCTCCAAGTCGTATCCCTTTGCCCCCGCAAAACTAAGTTCAACTGAACAAAGTTCCACAACGCGGTAGGGGATTTCGAGAAGCTGCAAAACTTCTTCGGCATCCTTCACGAGAGATTCGAGTTCATTTAGCCCTTGGTCAGGCTTTACGATTTTAACGAGCTCCACTTTGTCGAACTGATGGACCCTGGCAAGACCTTTTGTTTCTTTTCCGTAAGAACCCGCCTCCCTGCGGAAACAGGGGGTATAGCTCACGCGCTTCTTTGGAAGCTCCTTCTCGCTCAATATCTCGTCACGGAATAGATTCGTTACGGGAACCTCTGCTGTGGGGATCAGAAAATAATCATCTTCTTTAAGCTTGTACATGTCCTCTTCCATTTTAGGAAGCTGCCCCGTGCCAAACATGCTTGCGCGGTTAACAAGATGGGGCACCCAGACCTCCTCATACCCATGTTTTTTGGCATGAAGATCGACCATAAAGTTAATAAGGCCCCTCTCAAGCCTTGCTCCCTTACCCTCGTAGACAGGAAAGGCGCTCCCCGTTACTTTCGAACCTCTCTCAAATGAAAGCCAGCCTAGCTTTTTCCCTAACTCCTCATGGGTTAATGGGTTAAAACCAAACTTCTTGGGCTCTCCCCATTTTCTCACGACCTTGTTCCCTGTGGGATCTTTTGACACAGTTACAGTTTCGTAAGGTATATTGGGTATATAAGTGTTTATTGAGCATATTAGTTTATCTTTATCACCCACTTGTTTATCAATTTCTTCTATTTTTTGGGATATAGTTTTCATAGAGGATAGAAGGTCATCGACAGGGGCTTTTTGGGCCTTCTTTTGGGCAATCTGATCGTTGGCAAGGTTCCGTTCTTTTTTAAGGGATTCGACCTCCTGGATGAGCTTTCTTCTTTCCTGATCAAGGGTTAGGAGTCGATCGAGGTCGACTTTCGCCCCCTTTGCTTCTATGCCCCTGCGCACCCGATCTGGGTTTTCTCGGATGAATTTGAGGTCAAGCAATGTGAGTTATTCTTCTTCCTCTTCTGGAATGACACGGGCCGCAGAAGCAACCCTGTCTCTTTCTCTGAGGCGGATCAGATGGACTCCTTGGGTGGCCCTCCCTGAGGTCCGAATCTGGTTCACAGGACAGCGGACTGCCATACCTCCTGTGGTCATAAGGATGACTTCGTCTTCCTCGCGGACTGCGAGGACATTTACCACTTGGCCATTCTTCGAGGTAAGCTTGATATTCTTAACCCCTTTTCCGCCACGGGACTGCAAACGGTAGTCTTTAAATGTGCTTTTCTTGCCGAATCCCAAGCTTGTTACAGTAAGAACTTTACAATCCTTATCTACAACCTCCATGGCGATCAATTCATCTTTTTTGTCTATACGAATCCCGCGAACTCCTGATGAGGCGCGCCCCACCTCCCTGGCCTGTCTCTCATGAAAATGAATCGCCTTTCCACTTTTGGTTGCAAGAAAAAGTTCGTCGGAGCCCTTTGTGATCCGCGCAGCCACAAGCTCATCTTTTGGTTTCAGCTTGATCGCTACAATTCCTGACGAGCGCGGCCGAGAGTATTGGGAAAGTTGGGTCTTCTTCACGGTTCCATTCTTTGTTGCCATGACGATGAATCTTTTTTCGTCAAACTCCGTCACTTGGAGAAAGCTTGAGACTGTTTCATCCGAACCCAACGCAAGAAAGTTTACAATCGCCTTGCCACGCGCCTGCCTGGAGGCTTGCGGAATCTCGTAAGCCTTTCGCCAGTAAACGCGCCCCTTATTTGTAAAGAAAAGGATATGGTCATGGGTCGAAGCGACGAAGAAGTGTTCCACAAAATCGTCGCTTTCTTCCTTGACGCCCCCTGCTGTGACACCCTTTCCGCCTCGGCGCTGGCGCCGGTAGAGGCTTACAGGGGTTCGTTTGATATAGCCTGCATGGGAAATTGTGATGAGAACATCCTCTTCGGCAATGAGATCTTCGATTTCGATCTCTTCTTCCTGGGCCACGATCTGCGTTCGTCTCTCGTCGCCATATTTCTTTACAAGCTCTTCGGATTCGTCTTTCACAATTCCAAGGATCTTCGTGCGGCTTTTTAAGACGGATTTGTAGTATTCGATTTTTTTAATCAGCTCAAGATACTCTTCGTCAATCTTTTCGCGCTCGAGGGCTGTAAGCCTCTGGAGCTGCATTTCGAGGATCGCTTTGGCCTGTATCTCTGTAAGTTTGAAATTCTTAACAAGCTCTACCTTTGCAATCTCAGGGCTTTTTGACTGACGGATTGTCTTGATGACCTTGTCGAGATTCGCGATCGCGATCTTAAGACCTTCAAGGATGTGGGCCCGTTTCTCGGCGCGGTCCAGTTCAAAGCGAGTCCGTCTTGTAACCACCTCAACGCGGAATTCGATAAACTGCTCAAGCATAACCTTGAGATTGAGAACTTTGGGCTGCCCACCCACTAAAGAAAGGAAGATAGTGCCGAATGTCTCTTGAAGTTGAGTGTGTTTGTAGAGTTGATTCAACACGATCTGCGGAATGGAGTCTTTTTTAAGCTCGATGACAAGCCGCATGCCCTCGCGGTCGGATTCGTCGCGAATGTCGCTGATCCCTTCGATTTTCTTCTCTTCCACGAGGCGGGCGATGTTCTCGATGACATTTGATTTATTCACCTGATAAGGAATTTCGGTAACGATGATGGCGTCTTTTTTCCGGTCCCCCGTTTCGATAACGGCCTTCGCGCGGACCACCATTCTCCCCCGCCCCGTTTCATAGGCCTGGCGGATTCCTTCTCGGCCCAGAATGATTCCTCCTGTTGGAAAGTCCGGGCCTTTGACAATTTTCATGAGTTCTTTGATGGTGATCTCGGGGTTGTCGACCGTGGCCTTAATCCCTTCAACGATCTCTTTGAGATTATGTGGAGGGATGTTGGTTGCCATACCGACCGCGATGCCGCTTGATCCATTGACGAGAAGATTGGGGAGGCGTGATGGCAGAAGAGAAGGTTCTTGCAGTGATTCATCGAAATTGGGAACGAAGTCGACGGTCTCTTTATCGATATCATTCAAAAGTTCCTCGGCTGCGTCGCTCAGTCTCACTTCTGTGTAACGCATGGCCGCTGCATTGTCGCCATCGATTGAACCAAAATTTCCCTGTCCGTCTACGAGCGGATATCTCAGTGAAAAATCTTGCACCATACGGACAAGGGTTTCGTAAACAGCTAGGTCTCCGTGTGGGTGATATTTCCCGAGAACCTCTCCCACGATACGGGCTGATTTCTTATAAGGACGGTTCGGCGCGAGGCCAAGTTCCCTCATGGCAAAAAGGATGCGTCTATGGACAGGCTTAAGGCCGTCTCGAACATCAGGAAGGGCGCGCCCCACGATCACACTCATCGCGTAATCGATATAGGAGTCGCGCATCTCATCCTCGATCTGAACCTGAACGACTTTTTCTCCTAAGGCATAAATGTTTTTTGGTGCCTCAGGCTGCGTGTTGGGTCTTTTCTCTTTGTTTTTCTCTCTATCCTTTTCTTTATCTTCAGCCACTCTTTATTGCTCCTTTAAATATCGAGATTCCTGACCGCCTTAGCATACCGCTCGATAAACTCCCGTCTCGGCTCAACTTGATCCCCCATAAGAACTGTAAAAATCTCATCCGCTTCGACCGCATCGTCAAGAGATACTCTCCTCAGGGTCCGCTTGGCAGGATCCATGGTGGTTTCCCAAAGCTGCTCGGGGTTCATCTCTCCAAGACCTTTGTAACGCTGAATGTTCATTCCCTCCTTAGTGATCTCTTTGATTTTTTCAAGCGCTTCGGGAAGGGCATGAAGGGGAAACTCATGTTTTTCGTGTGCCAGGTTGTAGGTAGGTTGGTCTTTTTCTTTATAATCAAGAAGGTCGATTCCAAATTTTTCTAGCCGCTTGGATGCCTTTTCGATTTCCCGCGATTCAAAAATTTCGATTACCTCCACCGCTTCCTCTCGACCATTCCCCTCTTTTTTTTCTTCTTCACTTCCCACCTTCGTCTTCATATCGAGGGCTTTCCCTCTTTTTTTCTCCAGCTCAGCGGTAAGCTTTGCGAGCTCCTGATTGGAGTAGACAAAGGTTTCTCCTTTTTCTCCTGGGATTCTAACCACATAACTGGGAAACCCCCGCTTTTTCGGCTCACAAGCGTCGAGGTAGTGCGAAAAGGAGACGCCCTTTCGATTCACGTGTCTTTCTATCTGGCCAAGCGCACTGACGATTTCAAGAATTTCTTTGAGTTCCTTGTCCGACCAGGACTTCTTTTGATCATTCTTTTGAAGGGTTGAGCCCTCTGTTCCAATCTCAATTAAAATGTTGTTCAGCTGTTCTTCGGTTTCAACATATTCCTCTCGTTTTCCTCGTTTGACCTTGTAAAGAGGGGGTTGCGCGATATAAACGTGGCCCTCTTCGATAAGCTTTCTCATCTGACGGTAAAAAAAGGTGAGAAGAAGGGTCCTGATGTGGCTCCCGTCGACGTCGGCATCGCACATAAGGATCAGTTTGTGATAGCGAAGCCTTGAAATATCAAATTCGTTGTCAACGCCTGTTCCAAGGGCTGTGATGATGGTTCGAATTTCTTCATTGGAGAGGACCTTGTCGATCCTCGCTTTCTCGACGTTGATGATCTTTCCACGGAGAGGAAGAATGGCTTGAAAGCGCCTGTCTCTTCCCTGTTTGGCTGAGCCGCCCGCTGAATCGCCCTCCACCAGATAAATTTCGCAATTTTCAGGATCCTCATCTGAACAGTCGGCCAATTTCCCGGGAAGACTGCCTGAATCGAGCGCTCCTTTTCGTCTGGTAAGTTCGCGCGCTTTCCGAGCCGCGTCTCTTGCTCTGAAGGCAAGCAGAGCCTTATCCACGATCCGATTCGCAATGGCGGGGTTTTCTTCATAGAAAGCGGCGACCCCTTCATAGACAAGGCTTGATGTGATTCCCTCAACTTCGCTATTACCAAGTTTGGTTTTGGTCTGGCCTTCAAATTGGGGTTGCGGAACCTTAACGCTTACAACGGCTGTGAGACCTTCCGCGAGATCGAGCCCAGTAAGCGGTGGGTCTCCTTCTTTTAAAAGCCCCTTCCCTCTTGCGTACTGATTGGTAGCTCTCGTAAGGGCTGTCTTAAATCCAGAAAGGTGCGTTCCTCCTTCGATTGTGTTGATGTTATTGGCAAAAGAGAAAACATCCTCGTTGTAACCATCATTATATTGAAGCCCCACCTCAACCGTAACGCCTTCTTTTTCCTTATTGATGTAGACAATTTTTGAATGGAGAACGTTTTTGTTTTTGTTGAGATACTGGATGAACTCAGTTATTCCGCCCCTGTATTGGAAGGTGTGCTCTTTGTTGGTCCGCTCATCCTTGATGGTAATCAAAATGCCTTTGTTAAGAAAGGCCAGCTCTCTTAGGCGGTTTGAGAGAATTTCAAAACTGAAGTCGATTTTCTCAAAAATGGACGCGTCGGGTTTGAAATTTACGGTTGTCCCTGTCTCCTTTGTCTTGCCCACAACAGTCACCTTGGTTGCGGGTCTTCCTTTCTGATATTCTTGGTGAAAAACGCTTCCGTCTCGACGCACCTCCACTTCACACCACTCAGAAAGAGCGTTTGTCACTGAAACGCCGACGCCGTGCAAACCCCCTGCCACGCGGTAAGCCTTGCTATCAAATTTCGCCCCCGCATGAAGCGTGGTCATGACAACTTCGAGGGCGGATTTTTTCTCCGTCTTATGCATGTCTGTGGGAATGCCACGCCCATTGTCCGACACAGAAACGCTTCCGTCCGTGTGGATAAGCGCAGAGATTTTTGTGCAGTATCCTGCGAGGGCTTCGTCTATAGAGTTATCGATAACTTCGTAAACCAAGTGGTGGAGGCCGCGGTTCGCCGTGTCTCCGATGTACATCGCGGGACGTTTTCTTACTGCGTCAACTCCCTCTAAAACCTGAATCGTCGTTGCGTCGTATTTCCCCGATTTTGCGGGTTGTGAAGCCTGAGCGGCTCGAGGTTTTTGCTTTTTCACTTCCTTTGTCTTTGATTTAGGGTGCGCTTTGGTTGCCATGGTCATCCCGTTCCCTATCAACGAATTTCTCCAACACGAAAAATGACTTTTCTCACTACCTCTTCTCCTAAAATTTCCTGCGCCCTTTTCAAAAGAGTCCCTACGTACTTTTGGCTCAATTCATAGGCAAGTGTTGAATTAGAAACCCAAATACACAGAGTGCCGTTCCGTTCTAAGCTCCCTTTGGTTTGTGAAGCAAATGTGTTCCCAACGATCTGGGGCCAGAAATCCTGGAGGGTTGCTCGGTCTTTCTTAACTCCCTTTTTTAGATCTTGAAGAACCGACTCAATAACAGGTGTTAGGGGTCCCATGCCTAATTCAGTTGCATCGGCATGATCACATAAAGGTAATCCTCTTTCCCCCGCACAAGCCCTGGTTTGTCGGGCTCTGTAAGAGAAAAGGAGACTGTGTCGATATCCAGATTTTTCAAGACATCTACGAGGTAGGCAGGATTAAAGCCGATGGCCAACTCTCCTCCGTTGATTTGGGCCGATATTTCCTCCCTCGCCTCGCCCAAATTTGGGCTTCGGGAAGAAATGAGGACTCGATCTTTCAAGAAATCAAACTTCACAAATTGGGCTTCTGGGCTTGTTAAAAGCGCTGCCCGCTTAACCGCCTGCAGAAGCTCTTCTCTTTGAATTTGAGATGTGGTTTTCTCTTCTTTGGGAATGACCTGCTCGTAATTGGGAAAGTGGCCCTCTATGAGCCTTGTTGTTAAAATTGTTTTGCCGAAGTGAAATATGGTTTGTGATTTTCCGGGGATAATTTTCACAACACCCTCTTTTTCTAAGATTCGATTTAACTCCTGAGTTGCCTTAATTGGCACAATCATTTCTATAGGATCTGCGGGACCTTGTAATTTTTTTTGAACGAACGCGAGCCTGCGTCCGTCTGTTGCAACAAACTTTACTCCACTTGATGTGAGTTGGATATAAACACCATTCAAAACATACCGTGTTTCATCATGGGAAATCGCAAAAGAAGTTAGCAACAAACATTCTTTAAGTACCGCTTGTTCTATTTCGATGGCGTTAGAAAGATCAAATTCGGGTGGTTTTGGGAAATCATCTTTTGCGAGCCCCATGATCTTAAATTGGGCTTTCCCGGTCTTTATATTAACGGCATTGTTTTTGGCCACCATAACCTCGATTTTCCCATTTGGGAGCTCACGAAGTATTTCGTGGAGTTTCTTTCCAGGAACGGTGATGGCTCCTTCTTTCACATCCTCCACTTCAAGAATGGTTGAAATTCCAAGCTCCAAATCGGTTCCCATAAGAAAAAGTTCGCTGTCACTTTTTACATCCAAAAGGATATTTCCCAAGATGGGTAATGTGTTGGTCTTATAGCCCGCAACGCCGCTCACCAACGC
>JACQLI010000076.1 GCA_016204125.1 Candidatus Omnitrophota bacterium | reverse complement strand
TCGCTCAAGACCCAAATCCCAGGATGTTTCAAGAACACAGGGATAAGTGCTTCCAGTTCCTCTTTTCGATAGACGGCCCCTGTTGGATTCGAGGGTGAATTGATCACAAGGATCTTGGTCTTCTTGGTAATTGCCTTTTCAAGCTGCTTGGGACTGATTTTGAATTCCTGTTCGTCCTTTGTCTCAATAAAAACACTCTTTCCTCCCGCCAGGGTAACCATTTCTGGATAACTCAGCCAATAAGGAGAAGGGATGATCACTTCGTCCCCTTCATTTAAGAGAACTTGAAAGAGGTTGAAGATCGAATGTTTGGCTCCGCAGGAGACGACAATTTGATCAGGATTGAAGGTAAGCTCCTGATCGCGTTTGAGTTTCAAAGCGATGGCATTTCTGAGTTCGAGCGTACCTTCGGCTGGAGTGTATTTGGTGGCGCCTTTGCGGAGAGCCTCTATAGCGGCTTCTTTGATGAATTCGGGAGTATCGAAGTCAGGCTCCCCTGCGCCTAGGGAGATGACATCAATGCCCTGAGCCTTGAGAGCTTTGGCCTTCGCTGTGATGGAAAGCGTAAGGGATGGAGCAACCTGGGTAATTCGTTTGGATAAGATGGCCATGCGGGGTGGCCTATTTTTTTTCTTCGTCGCCAGTGAGGAAACGTCTCAGCTTCGAAAGGAAACCGCCACGCTTCTCTGTGTCTGGTTTTTCTGCCTCTGGCTTTTTCTCGATTTTTTCCTTCGAAGGTTTGTCCTTTTTCTCTTCCTTCTTAGGCGCGGTGGCCTTCTCGCGCGCTGGCTTCGGAGCTTTTGGAGCCTTTTCTTTCTTCGCCTTCTTCTCTTTCTCTATGATCTCAATAGGAACTGAGAATTCGAGAAGTGCCTTCTGGGCTCCGTCCCCTGGCCGAAAACCAGTCTTGAGAACACGCGTGTAACCACCGTTACGATCTTGTAAACGGGGGGCAATTTGCTCAATGAAAAGCCTGGCAACATCGGGAGAGCCGAGATGACGAATGAGCTCCCTTCTTGCGAAAAGCGTCCCTGTCTTAGCAATCGTAACCATACGATCCGCCAAGCGGGAAGCTTCCTTAGCCCGTGCAAGAGTGGTCTCAATTTGCCTATTGAGAGCGAGCCCCCTTACGAGATTTCGAAGGAGCGCTTTTCGGTGATGAGTTGTGACTCCTAATCGTCGCCTTCTCTTACGATGCCACATGATTCAAATTCCTCTTAAGCTGCTGCCTGCGCCTTTTTCTTTTTGAGCCGATCTTCAATCTTCATCCCAAGCTGAAGTCCCATGCTGGTCAGAATACCTGTGATTTCGGCCAGGGATTTCTTGCCAAAGTTTTTGTATTTGAGCATTTCGGGTTCTGACTTCTGAATGAGATCTCCAATTGTCTTAATGCTCGCCGCCTCAAGACAATTAGCGCTCCGAACCGAAAGCTCAAGTTCACTGATCGGCTTACGGATGAGTTCGAGGAATTCCTGATCCTCTTCTTCTTCCTCTTCCTCCTCTTCGGGGAGCTCTCCGTAATTGACAAAGATGTCGAGGTGCCGCTGAAGGATATTCGACGCATAAAGGAGGGCTTCTTCGGGCCCCATCGCCTTATTCGTCCAGATTTCCAAAATCAGTCGGTCATAATCCGTAATCTGACCAACGCGCGTCTCTTCCACGTGAAAATTCACTTTCGTAACAGGCGAGAAAAGTGAATCCACAGGAACTACGCCGATCGCAGACCCTTCTTTCTTATTCTTGTCGGCATGCACATAACCTCTGCCGCGCTCAACTTCCATCTCCATGAAGAAGCGCGTCTCCTTGGTAAGCGTGCAGATATGAAGCTCGGGATTGATCACCTCGATGGTTTCATCAGCCTGAATATCTCGTGCGGTAACAGGTCCTGCACGCTTCACATCGATCTTGATCTTCTTCGGCTCCTTACCGTGGTAGTGAAGGATGATCTTCTTTACATTGAGGACAACTTGTGCCCCGTCTTCCAAAACACCCTCAATATTGGAAAACTCATGGAGCATTCCCTCAATTTTTACATTCGTTACAGCAGCGCCTTCGATCGAAGAAATGAGAACACGCCTCAAGGCGTTGCCCAGAGTGGTTCCATACCCTCTTTCAAAAGGCTCTGCAATGAACTTTCCGTAAGTCGGCGTAAGCGTCCCTTTTTCAGCCTCAAGCCGCTTCGGCATTTCAAATGTTTTCCAACGAATCCCCATCTAAATTCCTCCTTGTCTTGTAAGTAGACTATTTTGAATACAATTCAACGATTAGCGATTCTTCCACGGGTAAACCCGCATCTGTCTTTTTCGGAAGCCGTATTACCTCCGCCAACATGCTCTCGGCTTCCAAACGAAACCACTCTGCAAGCGGCCTATCTTGAAGGGTCTCTAGCATTGCCTTGACCCGTTTTACAATAGGATCTGCCTTATGAACTTCGATCTTGTCACCTACCCGAACCAAAAACGAAGGGACGTTTACCCTCCGACCATTAACTGTCACATTCCTATGCAAGACAAATTGACGTGCCTCTGAGCGCGAACTAACCCAATGCAGCCGATAAACTACGTTATCAAGACGCCTCTCAAGAAGTTCCACAAGCTTTTCACCTGTAGCGCCAGGGGCTCTAGAAGCTCTTTCAAAAAACACGCGGAATTGCGCCTCTGACATCCCGTAGATTCTCTTGGTCTTCTGTTTTTCTCTTAATTGAAGACCGTAATCAGAAAGCTTGGGCCGACGACGACCATGCTGTCCAGGCGGCTGGTTCCTTCTCTCGATCGCACACTTATCTCCTGTACAACGAATCCCTTTGAGGAAGAGCTTGATTCCCTCCCGACGGCAGAGACGACAAACGGGTTCGATACGCCTAGCCATCAGACCCTTCTCCTTTTAGGTGCGCGGCATCCGTTGTGAGGCATGGGCGTCACGTCCTTGATCGCTGTGATTTTAAGTCCCGCTGCCTGAAGCGCTCTGATCGCCGACTCGCGGCCAGAACCTGGACCTTTGATGTAAACTTCTACTTCTTTCATTCCGTTCTCCATCGCCTTTTTGGCAACTACCTCAGAAGCACGCTGGGCGGCAAAGGGAGTCGATTTCTTAGATCCCTTGAAACCTGCCGCGCCTGAGCTCGACCAGCAAATAGCATTTCCTTGAGGGTCGGTAATGGTAATCACCGTATTATTGAAACTCGCCTGAATATGGGCGACTCCCCTGACGATATTTTTGATCTTCTTTTTCTTAGCCATTGAATAAAAAATCCTCTCTTTCTTATTTGGGTGCGGGTGGCTTCTTAAGGAGCCCGCCTACCGTCTTTCGCGGTCCTTTTCGAGTTCTTGAATTAGTATGTGTTCTCTGGCCGCGTACAGGCAGCCCGCGAACGTGTCTTTGCCCACGATAAGAGCGAATATCAATGAGGCGTCGGATATTCTGCTGGATCTCTCGCCTTACATCACCCTCTGTCCTAATCCCTTTTTTTTGGATAACCGATGTGATGTCATGAATTTCTTTGTCCGAAAGGTCCTTGGCCCGCTTTTCAGGATTAACCTTGGCCTCACTCAAGATCTTTTTCGAAAGAGATTGACCGATTCCATAAACATAGGTAAGGGCCACCTCTGTTCGCTTCGCTGCGGGTATATCAACACCTAGAATACGTGGCATAATTCAACCTTTCCTTTTAACCCTGCCGCTGCTTGTGTTTGGGATTTTCGCAAATCACGTAAACGATTCCCCTGCGGCGTACAATCCTGCAATGTTCACAAATTTTTTTAACAGAACTTCTTACTTTCATGTTTCCCTCTTACTTCACGCGAAAAGTGATTCGACCTCTTGTCAAATCATAAGGTGATAATTCCACTTTCACCCTATCTCCAGGAAGGATTCGGATGTAATGCATCCTCATCTTCCCTGAGATGTGGGCCAATACTTTATGGCCATTATCCAGTTCAACTCGAAACATGGCGTTCGGCAAAGGTTCTACCACTGTCCCTTCCACTTCGATCGCGTCTTCTTTAGGCATGTACCTTTAGTTTTCTTCTGGACCTGTTAAATTAAGAGGCCCTGAATCCGTAAAAGCAATGGTATCTTCATAATGACTCGCTAGCCTTCGATCCTTTGTCACGACAGTCCAACCATCCTCAAGCGTTTCGACACTGTAATGTCCCGCTGTCACCATCGGTTCAATCGCAATCACAAGACCTGGCTCGATTTTCGGTCCTTGTCCCGCTTTCCCAAAGTTGGGAACTTGCGGTTCTTCGTGAATCGTTTGCCCAATGCCGTGACCCACGTAATCCCTCACCACTTGAAAACCATTCGACTCAATCACTTCCTGTACTGCCTGAGAAAGATCGCCAATCCGTTTTCCAGATTTTCTAACTGCATCAAAGCCTGCCAAAAAGGCTTCTTTTGCTACTCGGATGAGCTTTTGAGCTTCGGCTGAAATCTCACCGACTGCCCAACTTCTCGCCGCATCCGCGTAATAACCTTGGTATTTCACTCCCAAGTCTAAACTGACGATGTCTCCATCTTTGAGCTTCCGCTTGGGCGACGGAATCCCATGCACCACTTCTTCGTTGATCGAAACGCAAAGGGTTCTCGGAAATCCCCGATAACCTTTGAAGGCTGATTCCCCGCCTGCCTCCTTAATCGCCTTCTCTGCAACCGCATCAAGATCCAAGGTACTAATCCCTGGACGCATCGAAGGGCGCAGTTTTTCAAAGGCCTGACGAAGAATCTTTGCGGCTCGCTCCATGATTTCGATTTCGCGCTTCGACTTCAGCCGAATCATCGAATCGATTCACGGACACCGTGCCTTTCAAGAACCTTGGCCAACACTGCCTGAAGTTCATCGACATCAAAATCACCAGGCACTTCCTCAAGAAACCCCTTCACCTGATAGTAATTGAGAAGCGGGGCCGTATCTTTTTCATAAACTTCAAGGCGGCGACGAACCGTCTCAGGTCGATCGTCGGAACGTTCTACAAGACTAGCGCCGCAACGATCACATTTTCCGCTCACCTTCGGCGGAATATTACGAATATGGTAATTCGCACCGCACTCGGGACAAAATCTTCGACCTGTAAGCCGATCGATTACAACATCAACCGATGTCTTAAAGTACAAGGCGACGTCGAGGTTTTCATTTTTCCCCTTCAAAAATTCATCAAGGGCATCCGCTTGACCCAACGTCCTCGGGTAGCCATCAAGGATAAAGCCTCTTCTGGCCACGGGCTTTCTGAGCTCTACTGCTATGAGCTCGTTAATCAGCACATCGGGAACGAGTTCCCCTCTTTCGAGGATGGCCTTCACCTTTTTTCCCACTTCTGTGAGCTCACGGATGTGGCTCCTCAAAAGGTCACCTGCAGCAAGGTGAGGCACCTGCCATTTCCTGCTTAAAATCTGAGCATGTGTTCCCTTGCCCGCTCCAGGGGGTCCAAATAGGATAATTCGCATCGTCCTCAGGGAGAGAAATTCTCCGCTTTACCTTCTCGCCTTGATTCGTCCTTTTCGAATAAACCCTTCGTAATGACGCATCACGAGCTGAGACTCGATCGTCTTCATCGTGTCCAGGACCACACCCACGATAATAAGAAGACCCGTCCCACCGAAAAAACTCGCCACAAGGAAGGGAATATTCAGAAACTTAGGCGAAGAAATCACATTGGGAAAGAGCGCTATAATAGCTAAAAAGACAGCACCGCTTGCCGCAATCCTTGTCATCACATAATCCAAATACTCAGCCGTATTCTTCCCAGGCCGTATCCCTGGAACAAACCCACCAAATTTCTGCAGATTGTCACTCACCTCAATGGGATTGAAGGTAATCGCGGTGTAAAAAAAGGTGAAGAAAATAATAAAGAGCGCGTAAATGGTGGAATACACAAGGGAGCCAGGGCTAAGAAATTGCGCGGCCCCTTGCAAAACTCCTGCCTTTGGAAAAAAACCTGCTATCGTCGCTGGAAAGAGAATCACGGACTGGGCGAAGATAATCGGAATCACACCCGCCTGATTCACCTTCAAAGGAAGATAAGTGGATTGTCCACCATACATCCTGTTGCCGCGGATCTGTTTCGCATATTGAACGGGGATCTTTCTCTGCCCCTGAATGATCAGCACCACGCCCACCACCGTAA
Source organism: Candidatus Omnitrophota bacterium (assembly GCA_016204125.1). Classification (GTDB taxonomy): domain Bacteria; phylum Omnitrophota; class Omnitrophia; order Omnitrophales; family JACQLI01; genus JACQLI01. The sequence continues at coordinate 2,263 of JACQLI010000076.1, read as the reverse complement.
AGATGAAGAAGGCGACGAGAAGCGCCAGCTTCCAGTAACTCAACTGTTGCCTTGAGGGATCAAAGGGAGAAGCGAGAACCCATGTCTGCCAAAGAGCTGTTGGAACGGACTCAATGATACCTGCTGTGATGATGATAGACATCCCATTCCCAATACCGTATTGATCGATCTGTTCCCCAAGCCACATGATGAAGGCCGTTCCTGTGGTCAAAGTCAGTATCGTCATCAAACGAAAGCCCCAGCCTGGGTTCGGTACCACCACCGTTCCCTGGAATGCGTTAGGGTTCTCCAACCAGAGCGCGATGAAAAAGGTTTGGATGATCGAGAGGACCACGGTTCCGTAGCGGGTATATTGAATGATCTTCTTTCGACCTTCTTCCCCCTCTTTGGCGAGTTTCTCCAAATACGGAAAAACAACGGTTAAAAGTTGCAGGATAATCGAAGCTGAAATGTAAGGCATAATTCCTAAAGCAAAGATAGTTGCCTTCTGAAGAGCGCCTCCAGAAAACATCCCCATGATGCCAAAGAGTGTCCCTCCAGGAGTTTGAGCAATCGACTGGAAGAATCGATTGAGGGCGTGGCCATCGATTCCAGGAGTAGGAACATAGGCTCCTACTCGATAAACCACAATAATGGCCAACGTGAAGAGAACTTTTCGCGTCAGCTCAGGAACCTTGAATATGTTTACGAATGCTTGAATCATTGAATCACTAGAGCCTCTCCACCCGCAGCCTCAATCTTCTTCTTCGCCTGCTTCGAATAGTGATTCGCGTGAATCTTGATCGCCTTATCAAGCTTCCCATCGCCAAGAACCTTGAGACCATCTCTTAATTTATGGATAATTCTCCTCTCCAAAAGCTTTTCGGGCGTGACTTCACTTTCTCCGAGACGAGATAATTGATCCAAATTGACGATTGAAAACCTTCTTTTCGGAAAATGGTTAAAACCTCTCTTTGGAATCCGCCTGTAAAGTGGGTTTTGTCCGCCCTCAAAACCACGCCGACGGCCTGATCCAGTCCGAGACTGTTGACCCTTATTTCCTCGGGTAGCAGTCTTCCCATGACCTGACCCAGGCCCGCAACCTACTCTCTTTTTCTTCTTTTTATAGGGAAATTTAGCTCTCATCAGTCTCTTCAGTCCGAATCTTATGATCCGTTAATCCTTGAAGCCCATTAACCGTTGCCTTAAGGACATTGATCGGGTTGTCACTCCCCAAACTTTTTGTCAGGATATCTTTGATCCCAGCAGACTCACAAAGTGCTCGCACCGAACCGCCGGCGATGATTCCTGTTCCTGGAGCTGCCGGCTTAAGAAGTACCTTAGCGGCTCCATAACGTCCAATCGCTTCATGGGGAATGGTTGTTCCTTTCAAGGCGATTCTGAATTTGTCTTTATGAGCACGGGCAATTCCTTTCAAGATCGCATCCGAAACTTCGCTTGCTTTTCCAAGACCATAACCGACTTCACCCTGACCATTTCCTATCACCACTAGGGCGCTAAAATGAAAACGCCTTCCACCTTTGACAACCTTCGCGCAACGATTGACCTGGATAACCTTTTCATAGTTCGAAGGGGCCTGTTGTAAGATAGGCGAAGGAACTTCTGCCGCCACTTTGGATTCGCCTTCGTGGCTTTCGACTGTTTTGGTTGCTTCTGCTAACTTTTCCATTTTCTCCTTATCTTCACCTTCATCTACCATCAGAAGTTGACCCCCGTCTTACGCAAGGCATCGGCCAAGGCCTTCACCTTTCCGTGATATTTGTAACCGCCCCGGTCAAAGACAATCTTTTGGAATCCCTTTACCTTAAGCTCTCCTCCGAAAAGCTCTCCTAGTTTTTTTGCGGCTTCGACAGTATTCCCTTTGGGAGAAGCCTTACGGAATTTCTCGCTGAGGGTTGAGAACGTAAGAAGTGTCTTCTTCTGATAGTCATCAATCAACTGTGCATAAAGGTGTTTCTCTGACTTAAAAATACAAAGACGGGGCCTCTCGGAAGTCCCAAAAATGCTCTTCCGTATCCTTTCATGCCTTTTCTTTCTTCGTTCCCGGTAAACCAGCTGCATAGTTACCTCTTAAGCCGTTGTCTTGCCTTGCTTACGGCGGATCACTTCTCCCACATAGTGAATCCCCTTCCCTTTATAGGGCTCAGGCTCATGGAATCTTCTGATTTCTGCGGCTACTTGACCCACCTTTTGTCGATCCACTCCTGTAACAACGATCTGAGTAGGTTTGGGGGCCTTGATGTCAATCCCTTCTGGGATGTGA
>JACQLI010000073.1 GCA_016204125.1 Candidatus Omnitrophota bacterium | reverse complement strand
TATCTCTTGAGGACAAAAGGGGCAATTCTCATTCAAATGGGGAATAAGACGGAAGGACAAAATTTTCTGAGCCAAGCCATCAAACTCAATCCAATGGATCATAAAGCCAGGCGACTTCTTGGGGAAATGAATGGCAAGCCCCCTGAACCAAAAAAACGGGAGAAACCCTGGAGAATTTACGGTTCGCTCGGTTCTGAATACGATGACAACGTTGCTTTGCGCTCCTCGGTTGAAGCTTTCCAAAGGACAGGGGACCAGAATGCGCTGCGCTTCAATATCAAGAATGGGTTTAGTTTTGATTACATTCAAGATGCCACAAAAAGGCTCGGTAGCGCTTACACCTTTACCCAAAGCATACATACCGATTCTTTAGAAGCCTTTAATTTTAGAAACCACTCACTTCAACATTACGGTTCCTACTCAACGTACGTTTTGGGGAAACCAGTTACTTTGGGTCTGAAATACACGTTCGAGCATGGGGAGCTTGAGAACGAAACCTTTTCAAGTTCGAATTCATTTTTTCCGTGGGTCTCCGTTGAACCGATCAATGATATCGTGTTGTCAGTCTACGACGATATCACCGTCCTCAATTTTCGTAACAAAGGGTTTAAGGAAAGCGTTTCATCTCGCGATGGACTTTACAACACAGCGGGAGTGATGACTACTCTTTACGCTTCCCAGAGAAAACGTTCGCTCTCCCTCTCTTATGAGTTTGGCTATAATCAGGCGGAAGGGGATAGCTTTGATGCGAGAGTGCATGCGGCACGAGTTTTCATCAAGACCCCGCTTATTGAAAAGTTTCGTGTTGAAACATTTTTCTCTGTGATCGACGATAATCATCATAACTTTGCCTTTTTTATTCACCGCCACGATGTCCATTTAAACACAGGAGTAAAATTGATTCGTCCGATTACGGAACATGTCGATGTAGAGGCACATTACAGTTTTACGCGGGTAAACAACCTAGATGAGACGTTACTGGGGCACTTTGAGTATTCGAGGCACATCGTAGGCGGTTCTGTATCCTATAGCTTTTAGGGGGATGGAGAGAATGCGAAGAGACATTTTGATACCTTGGTTTTGGATGGGAGTTGTGTTGGTTTCAGGGGTTCTTTCAGAACCGATCGTAGTCGAGGCGCAAACAACTCCTAAAGTTTCTCTCCGAGATATTCAGGGAGACGTACAGATTATCGAAGCAGGTGGAGCCCAAGGGAGACCTGCAGTTCAAGAAGAAGAGCTGAAGCCTAGCGATAAGATTCAGACAGGGAAGAAAAGCTCAGTCAAAATTATCCTCGAGGGTCTCGGAGAAATCAGTCTCAGTGAAGAAACGACCTGGTCGTATGAAAGCTATGTGATAGAAGAGGAGAAGCACCGTTTTTCAGCTCAGCTTGCCTTAGGAAGGCTGAAGGCCAAAGTGAAGAAGCTCCCTCAGGGCTCAAGCTTTGAGATTCGAACCCCCACGTCTGTTGCGGCGGTTCGGGGAACCTTTTTTGGACTTTTCGTTTACCTTTTCGAACAGCAATACTTTACCCTTCTAGAAGTTTTTGAGAACGCCGTGGTTTTTTCTAACCTCGCAGGGGATCAGAGCTATGCCGTAGAAGAAGGTCAACAGTCCACTGCTAATGAAGAAGGAAATGTGACTCCGCCTGAGGAATCGGGCGAATCAGAAACAGATCAAGCTCTTGATGGAGGAGAACCTCCGACAGGAGGTGGTGGTTCTGAGTCAAGTCCACCAAGCACAGTTGGGGAAACAGAACCAGGTCAATCTGGCTTTGAGCAGGACACTTCAGGATCCCAAAGTTCTGGGACAGGGGCTGCTTCCGAAGAGAGTTCCGCTAGCCAACCTTCCACTCGGCAAAGCAACCCCAATATCGACTAGAAGACTAGAAGAAAAGAAAGCGCTTCTTTTTTCCTTCTGACTTCTTGAGAAGCTTCCAAGGATGCAGTTTAAGATCGTGGGTCATTTCTTCCAGATTCTTGGAAGCCTGATTCAAGTTATTAAAAATCTGATCGAGCTCGGTTCGGTTTTCCCCCACAATACCCTTCAGATCCGTAGTTAGCTCTTGAAGGGAGTCGACCGTCTTCTCAAACTCCGTGAGGAGTTCAGTTCCTTGTTTAATCATTGCCATCATCGGGACGGGGTCTGTGCCCTTGAGAGGCTCGTTTTCAAGGAGCGGTTCGGCCTCAGAGGAGCCTGCCGTGAGCTCAATAAACTTTTCTCCCATAAATCCCATTACCTCAATGTAAGCCTCAGAATCTTTCTTGAGGACGACGTCACGACTTAGGGAAATATGGACAAGAACTTGAGCCTCTTTATCTTTCAGGAATTCAACATATTTGACCTTTCCCACTTTATATCCCGCGAAGTGAACAGGGGCGTTTTTCTCAAGGCCTCCCACATAATCAAAAGAGATTGGGATGTCCCGAGTGTTTTGAAACAGTTGAACATTGCTTGCAGAAAAAAGCAGGAAGAGAAGAACGCCCAACGAAACCGTTACGAGAAATCCAGCTTTCAGTTCGGAAGGGTTGTTAGAGTCCAACGTCACCTCCAAAAATGCTTTTAAGATAGTGTTCCTTTGTTTCTTTAAAGGAAATCGGCCCGTTTATTTCCCCTCGCACGAACTGTTGGACGTAAGGGTCCTTTGATTCTTTGATTTCCTGCGGAGATCCGCTTCCAACGACCTTTCCCTGATGAAGCATAATCATGCGGTCTGCGATTCGAAACGCACTGTTCATCTCATGAGTAACAACAACCGAAGTCATGCGGAGCTTCTTGGTAAGATCCATAAGGAGATGATCGATTACACGTGCTGTAATGGGATCGAGTCCCGCCCCTGGTTCGTCATAGAAGACAATCTTGGGGTCGAGGGCGATGGCGCGGGCGAGGGCCACGCGTTTTTTCATGCCACCTGAAATTTGATAGGGCTTGAGACTTTCAAAGCCCGTCAAGCCTACCAGCTCGAGTTTGACTTTAACAATGATTCGAATAATCTCTTCATCGAGGCTTGTGTGTTCTTTGAGGGGGAGCGCTACATTCTCACCAACGGTCAACGAATTAAAAAGGGCCGCTCCCTGGAAGAGCATTCCGAATTTTTTGCGGATTTCATTTTTCTTATCTTCAGACGCATGGGCCATATCCTCACCGAAGATCAGAACTTTTCCTTCATCAGCCTGGAGAAGACCCACGAGAGTCCGAAGAAGAGTGCTCTTACCGCATCCCGATCCCCCCATGATCACGAGGGTTTCCCCCTCGCGGACTTCAAAGTTGATCCCGTCGAGGATTTTCCTCGTCCCAAACCACTTCTGGAGGTTTTCGACCTGGATGACCGCACTCATGGGAAGATGTAGTAAAAGACGCCTGTACAAATGCAATCGGAGACGATGATAGCGATGATCGATAAGACCACTGACTCCGTTGTTGCGCGCCCCACTCCCTCCGCCCCTCCCTCCACACTCAATCCTTTGTAAGTCGAAATAAGCCCGATCAAAATGGCAAAGACAAAGCTTTTCGCGATACCCGTGAGGATATCTTTGGGAATCAAGGCTTCGAAAGTTTGACGGAGATAAAGATTGGAATCCAACCCAAGTCCAGAGATGCCGATCAGGTAACCCCCAAAAATCCCGATCAGATCACCCAATGCTGTCAAACAAGGGAGCATGATGGCGATGGCAAGGATGCGGGGTACCACGAGAAAGGGGACAGGCGGGATTCCCATGGTTGTTAACGCATCCACTTCTTCTTGAACCTTCATGGTCCCAATTTCCGCGGTAATGCTGGCCCCCACCCTTCCTGCGATAACAATCGAGGTTACGATAGGGCCGAGCTCACGGGTCATCGAAACACTGACAAGGGCTCCTGTGTAGAGCACCGCTCCAAATTGTCTGAGTTGGTAGGCTGCCTGGAGTGCAAGGACAGCTCCCACCGATGCGGTGACAAGGAAAACGATGAAGACGGATTCATTGCCCATGAAAATGAGTTGCTGTACGAACGAGTGACGCCTCAAACCCTGCTTGCCCGCGAGCGGCGCAGCAAAGGTCCAGTAAAGAAAATGTCTCGCAAGGTTCGAGAGTCTTCCGACCTCAATGAGCAAGAGCTGGGTATTTCTTCCGACGGTTACAAGGAAATGGGAAAGACGAGCGATCATTGGGTGAGGGCGAGGGCCTCTTCTTCACTTTTCGCGAGGTGGAAAATAGAGTCCAATTTGGCAATTTCGAAGACGCTTCGGACCCCTTCAGAAAGATTGAAAAGCACAAGCTTTCCTTGACTGCGCTTCATTTTTTGGAATAGTTCGATAAAAGTGGCAAGGCCCGAACTATCGATATAAGTTACCTTTTTAAGGTTGATCAAAACTTTCGTGGGATTTTTTTCGGTGAACTTGGTAAACTCTTGCCGTATCGCGGGAGACGAGTCAAAATCAAGCTCCCCCTCGAGAGTAACGTATACGAATCCTTCGGATTGGTTTTTGACTTGGATTTTCATGGCGATTCCTTAACCCAAGCATTATACTGAGTTTTTCTTCGAATGAATAGACTCCTTATCATAAAGCCCCCCTTCATGGCCTTGGGGTATCTCGTGATTGCGATTGCGGTACATTTTTGGATACCGCTTGGCGTATTATTTTGCTATTCGAGCCCCGTTGTGGGGACTATCGTCTTGTGTCTGGGTTTTGCTGTTATGACTTGGGGGTGGGCCCTTTTTCGAACGAGAAAGGCAACAATTTGTCCTACCGAACCAACAACGGTGCTCGTTTTTGATGGTCCTTACCGCTTCAGTCGGAATCCCATGTATTTGGGAATTTCTCTCATTCTTCTGGGCATCGCTTTTTGCGTGGGCCCAGCTCCTTTTTATCTTGTGCCCCTTGCCTTTTTCATTACAATCAACGCAACCTTTGTTCCGTACGAAGAAAAAAAACTAGAGAGTGCGTTTGGCCAAGAATATCTCGATTATAAAAAACGCGTGAGAAGATGGTTATGAAATATGCCGTGATTGTTCCAGATGGGTTGGGGGATTGGCCGATTGCGGAGCTGGGGAATAAGACTCCGCTTGAAGCAGCTCACACTCCGAATCTCGATCAACTCGCCAAAGAGGGAATCTTAGGAACTCTTCAAACTGTGCCGCCTGGAATGTATCCAGGAAGTGACGTTTGCGGACTGAGCCTTATGGGTTACGACCCGAAGTCATGCTACACAGGAAGGGCTCCGCTTGAAGCGGCAAGTCTTGGAATCAAAGTGGGTGAAGAGGACAAAGTTTTCCGCTGCAATTTAGTGACCGCAAAGGGTGACATCCTCGAAGATTATAGCGCGGGCCATGTCTCGACTGAAGAAGCGAAAGAATTGATCAGCACGGTTTCAAAAGCATTTGGAACAAAAGACCTCCAGTTTTTTCCTGGGAAGATGTACCGCCATATTCTCCTTTGTAAAAAGGGCAATGACTTTGAAGTCCAGACAGCACAACCTCACGACATCCAGGGCCAAAAATTTGAGCCGCATCTCCCAAAAGGGAGAGGCTCGGACATCTTTACAAAATTAACTCTCGAATCACGTAGTGTTTTAGAAAACCATCCGATCAACCAGAAACGGACGAAAGAGGGAAAGTCGAAAGCCAACATGATTTGGCTTTGGGGCGGCGGTGTGAAGCCTAAGCTTGAACCTTTTCACCAAAAGTTTAAAGGAATCAAAGGAGGGGTCATTTCGGCAGTTGACCTTCTTCAAGGGCTTGGGCACTATCTTGGCTGGAGGGTGATCCAAGTTCCAGGCGCCACGGGTTATTTCGATACCGATTACAAGGCAAAAGCTAAATATGCCATTGAAGCTTTAAAGGATCTCGACCTTATCTTTGTTCATGTCGAAGCAACCGATGAGGCGGGTCATTCAGGATTGGCCCAGGAAAAGAAAAAGGCGATCGAAAGGATCGACGAAGCAATCGTGGGTCCTCTTCATGACCATCTTAGGAAGCAGGGATCTTATCGACTCTTTGTGGCCCCTGATCATTACACGCCTACGGCAAAAAAGACCCACATTGCTGATCCCGTTCCTTTCATATTTATAGGATCCGATACCAAGGTTAAATCGGGCAAAGGTTACACAGAGGCCAATGCCAAATCGACAGGTGTCCACGTAGAAAAAGGATATCTTTTAATGAGACGTTTGATCGAGGGTTGGGATGCGATATAATCTGCAATATGGAAGTGGTAGATATGGAGCAAAAAACGAATCTAACTCCTGAACAATACATGCGTTACAGCAGGCACCTCATCCTGCCTGAAATAGGCGAAGAGGGGCAGAAAAAGCTCCTTCAGGCTAAAGTGCTTATCATAGGAGCGGGTGGCTTAGGTTCACCG
>JACQLI010000008.1 GCA_016204125.1 Candidatus Omnitrophota bacterium | reverse complement strand
TATCAATGGTGTGCGGTATTCCTTGAATCCAAACGACCTTGTCATCGCAGACCGTGAACGTGCGGTTGCTATAGCGGGTGTCATGGGCGGAAGCGAAACTGAAGTTACAGACCGCACAAGAAACATTCTTCTCGAGTCGGCCTTTTTTCATCCGAGGTGGGTTCGCAAGACCTCTCTCAGGCTCGGTCTAACAAGCGAGTCTTCTTACCGTTTCGAAAGAAGAGTTGATCCTGAAGGTGTTGATCTGGGTCAGGAACGGGCGATTTACCTTTTCAAAGAACTGACCGGGGCCCGCGTCGTAAGCCAGGTCCTCAAGGCAGGACGAAAACCGACTCTGGAAAAATCAAAGGTTCATGTCTCGCTTGAACAGACGAAGAAACTCCTCGGGATGCCGATTAAACCGAACCAGATCCATTCGGCTCTCACGCGTTTAGGGCTTGAGGTTAAAAATGAAGGAGCAGAAACATGGGTAGTTGGCATTCCAAGCTATCGGCCCGATCTCGAACGCCCCGTGGATCTAATTGAAGAAATTGCAAGAACCATGGGGTATGAATCGGTTCCTGAAAGTTTACCTGAAAGGCCGCCGCTTGACATACCTCCCCATCCTCTTCACGATTTGGAAGAGAGGACGCGCGACTTTTTAGCGGGACTCGGCCTTTTTGAAACGGTTACCTATAGCCTCGTGAATCCCAGTTTTTTCACAGCATCTGGATTTGATCTTAAAATGGCTACGCAGATTCATAACCCCATCCATCAGGAATTGACTCTTCTGCGTCCTTCATTCCTTGTAAGCCTGTTGGAAGTCCTCGCCAGGAATGAACGTGCAGGGGCGCATTCGGTTTCTATTTTTGAAGTAGCCAATGTCTACTCCCGCAAGTCAAAGGGGGAACCTCACGAAGAGAAAACGGTGGGGATCTTGCTTGCGGGTGAGAAAGAAGCAGGATGGAGCGATCCGAAGCGTCCCTTCAACTTTTTTGATCTCAAAGGAATTCTCGAATGTTACTTCGAATTTTTAGGCCTAGAAAACTATTCTTTGCCAGTCCAAGAGTTTCCTTTTCTCGCAATAGGAACGAAAATTCAGATTGGGAAAGAAACAGCAGGATTCCTAGGCGAAGCTTCCGATTCTCTCAGAAGTAAATGGGATTTGCGTTCACAGGCATTTTATGCAGAAATCAGCCTTGAAAAGCTTCTTTCTCATTTAGCAAAGGGGAGGAAATTTAAAGAAATTCCGCGTTACCCCGCAGTGGAAAGAGACCTTTCTCTTGTATTTGATGAATCGGTGCCTACCAGTCAAATTCTAAGCGAGATTGAGAATCTTGGTAAGAAACTGATTCATAAGGTGGAGTTGTTTGATCTCTTTCGAGGGGGCCGCGTTCCCAAAGGAAAGAAAAATCTCGCGTTTCGCATCGTCTACCAATCGCGTGAGCGAACACTCCTTTCTGAAGAGGTTCAGGCGCTTCATAATCAGATCACTTCAGAGATCACGAAGAAATTTCAGGCTGCACTTCAAGAAGTCAAAGCAAGTTCCTGAATCTTCCTCTTTACGGTTCTTCCTTTTAGGGTGTATACTCATTCCGCCCTGCACTATACGCGATTAAAAACGGCTTGTTTTTGAGAACCAACACCATCAAATGGGGAGTCTAAGTTTCGTGTGGTGCGCCATACGGAGAAGGACCCCCACCTGGAACCATGGGGTTCTTGGCAAAAGAGCCGTTAAACGTTAGTGCGGGGCGTTTTTATGAAAAGAAGAGTTCCTGCTCCTGAACTTTTTCAGAGCGACATCTTAGTCGACGATGAGTCGACGTCCAAAAATTCCCCCCTTGCCTTCAGGATGCGGCCCAAAACGCTGGAGGAGGTCCTGGGGCAGGATCATTTGCTGGGCGAAGGGAAACTTCTCAAGCGAACGATCCTTGCCGACAGGCTGACCTCCCTTATTTTTTACGGGCCTCCTGGAAGCGGTAAGACATCTCTCGCCCGTGTCATTTCTCGTATCACACAGTCGCATTTCGTGCCGTTAAATGCAGTTACCTCTAACGTGAATGAAATCCGTCAGATCATTGATGATGCCGCACGACTTCGCAGGGGTCAGGCCAGGCGCACCATTCTTTTTATCGACGAGATTCATCGTTTCACCAAAGCCCAGCAAGACGTTCTCTTGCCCGATGTCGAAGAGGGTAATCTCATTCTTATTGGGGCAACGACCCACAATCCTTCGTTTGCGATTACAGGGCCTCTTTTATCCCGATCTCTCATCTTCGAACTCAGACCCATTGAAGAAAAGGATCTAACCCTGCTCCTGAGAAGAGCACTCCAAGATAAAGAACGTGGCTTTGGAAATCTTCAGACCGAAATTACTGAGGGGGCTCTTCGGCATTTGGCAAAGAGCGCCTCAGGAGATGCCAGGCGGGTTCTTAATTCACTGGAAGTCGCCATCTTAACGACAGTGCCAGATGCATCGGGGAAAATAAGAGTAGACGATAAGGTTGCGGAGGAGTCATGCCAGAGGAGAATCGTTTACTACGACCGGGATGAGGATTATCACTACGACACAGCAAGCGCTTTCATCAAAAGCATGAGAGGTTCAGATCCTGACGCGGCAATCTACTGGCTAGCAAAGATGGTTTATGCGGGAGAAGACCCCAGGTTTATTGCGAGAAGGATTATTATCCTGGCGAGTGAAGATATCGGAAACGCAGATCCACAGGCGCTTGTGCTGGCATCAGCAGGTCTTCAGGCAATCGAATTCGTTGGAATGCCAGAGGCTCAAATTATCCTGGCTCATCTTGTCACTTATATGGCTATGGCTCCAAAAAGTAACGCCAGCTACGTTGCTCTGAATGAGGCAATGGAAGATGTGAAGAAGGAGGTTGCGCAAGAGGTGCCGACTCATTTAAGAGATAGGAGCTATAAGGGGGCCAAGCGTCTTGGTCACGGCGAAGGCTATAAGTATGCCCATCAATATGAAGATCATTATGTGGAGCAGGTTTACGTACCTATAAAAAAGGATTACTACCGTCCTGCTGAAATCGGGTTCGAGAAAGTCCATAAGACTCAAAAGTCTAAGCTAAGCGAACGGCAAAAAAAGTAATTTTGTAGCAAGCCTCCATTTAGCCCTTTTTACCGTATTCCCACATTTGCCCAGGCACGAGTGTCGCACAATTATGTTATCTAATGCTATTTATAAT
>JACQLI010000072.1 GCA_016204125.1 Candidatus Omnitrophota bacterium | reverse complement strand
TACAACGTCCTCAAGGGTATCGACCGTTACATTCCTGTGGATGTCCACCTTCCAGGATGCCCCCCAAGACCCGAAGCGCTTCTCTGGGGCTTAACAGAGCTTCAGAAAAAAATCGACAACCAAGAAATTGAAAAAGCCGAGTGGTATCAAAAGGGCCTCAAGCGGGAGTTTCCTGTGCCTGAATATGGACCGAAGGGCCTTATCCCCAAATTCAATCCTGAAGTTTGGCGTCCTGAGACAGCCAGCCACAGGAGAGAACGCTACGGAGACCCCGTTTTGATCGGGAAGAAAACTGCGGCTCCCAAGTTTGAAACCTTTGGTGATCCTCAAGTCAAGGTTGGAACGGTATGAGTCCAGCAGATGCTAAATCCAAATTAGAAGCGAAGTTCCCTGGGATTCAAATCCAGATTATCAACAATGCCCTTCTGATGAAACCTGAGGATCTTATCCGTGTGGTCCAGTTCCTCAAGGACTCTCCAGAATTCAAAATGAACTACCTTTCAAACATTACCGCAGTGGATTATGTGGAATATCTCGAGTCTGTCTATCACCTCTATTCAATTGAGAACCCGCCACACAGCACGGCGGGTCCGATCGTCCTTAAAGTTCGTGTCCCACGAGACAATCCCAAGATTCCTTCGCTTGTTCCTGTCTTTCGCGGCGCTGAATTCCAGGAGCGCGAGGCCTACGACATGATGGGGATTGTTTATGAGGGGCATCCTGATCTAAGGCGTATCTTCATGTGGGAGGGGTTTGAAGGTTTCCCGCTTCGTAAAGACTACACCCCTGAAGACGCGGACGTCCTCGAATGGGAGGATGTGGAATGGCTTGAAAAGCATGGCGTCAAGGTTCCAGAGGAATACAAACAATTTGCAAGGCAATTGAAGGATGCAGGAAAAGAGGCGCGAGCCCAAAAGCCTACGGAGAAAGAGATATGATCGACGAACCTGTCTTGCATGACACCGACACGCTCGAGGTGAATCTCGGCCCTCAGCATCCCAGCACTCACGGCGTCTTCCGTATGAATGTGAAGCTTGAGGGAGAAACCATTGTTTCTCTCAAACCGATCATGGGCTACCTTCATCGGAATCACGAGCAAATCGCAGAGAACATGTCCTATCTAGGTTCCATGCCTTATACAGACCGCCTCGATTACTTCAATTCCATGTCGAATAATTTCGGTTACGCCCTCGCCGTTGAAAAACTGGCCAATATCGAGGTGCCCGAAAGAGCTCAATATATCCGTGTCATCATGGCCGAGCTCACCCGCCTCGTAAATCATGTTTCGGTTATCGGCTTTCTCTTAAACGACCTCGGCGCTTTCTTCACTCCTATCCTTTACGCCTTCCGCGAACGGGAAAAGATCCTCGATATCTTCGAGGAAATCGCAGGATCACGAATGATGTGCAATTACCTCCGTTTTGGCGGCTTGAAGCTGGATCTTCCGCCAAGCGTCCTTGATCGCATCAAAAAAATTGTCCAAGGATTCCCGAAATTCCTTGATGAATTTGAAGGGCTTCTCACAAAAAATGAAATCCTTTGCATGCGATGCCAAAATGTTGGGATCCTCCCCTATGACCTTGCTGTCAGCGCAAGCATCACAGGACCGATGGCACGGGCGTCGGGTGTCAATTATGACATCCGAAAAATAGACGGCTATTCGATCTACAATCGTCTTAAATTTCGTGTTCCTCTTGGTAAAGTAGGTGATGTTTACGATCGCTACATGATTCGAATTCTCGAGATGCGGCAGAGCGTATGGATCCTCGAGCAGGTGCTTAAAGAAATTCCCGAGGGTCCTATTATCAATCCTAAAATGGCTGCCTTCGCAAAGGCCCCCCGCAATTTCAAACCACCCAAGGGCGAAGCTTATGGAAGAGTGGAGGCCCCGAAAGGGGAACTTGGGTTTTATCTTGTCAGTGATGGAACCCCGCAACCTTGGCGTTATCACGTAAGGGCACCGAGTTTCATCAATTTAACTGTCCTTGAAGACCTTTGCATCGGCCACAAGGTGGCTGACGCAATCATTATCCTGGGAAGTATCGATATCGTTTTAGGAGAGGTAGACCACTAAATGTTTGGCGTACTTCGTGGAATGGGAATCACTTTTAAGAATTTTGTCGCAAGTTACTTTCTCCCCCGAAAACCAAACTCTCTCGAAACGGGAGGGATGGTCACCCTCCAATATCCTGAAGAGAGACTCCCTGAAAAGGAACGTTTCCGCAATTTTCCATTTCTAATCTATGATACAAAACCCGATGACCTCCGCTGCGTGGCCTGCGATATCTGCGCCAAAGAATGTCCGCCCAAGTGCATCTATATTGTCCGCGATAATGACGAACAGGGTAGACCGCTCAAAAAACCCAAGGTCTTCGATATCGACTTCACGGTCTGTATGAATTGCGGGATCTGTGAAGAGGCCTGTCCCTTTGATGCCATCTTCATGGATCACGAATTCGAAGTGGGCGGGCCTGAACGCCAGCAAAGCCTTGTCTATCACATGGATCAGCTTCTAAAGCCTGCCACTCATTTTGCAAAAATCCGTCCGACAGATCATGTGGCAATCGAAGAAAAACGGAGGAAAGAGGCTGAGAAAAAACGGGCGGCAGCCCAAGCACAGCCTAAACCTCCCGAAGCCAAGCCACCTCAAGCCTAAATGATTTTTCTCGATCAGATATTCGTAAATTCGAAGAAGGCTATTCTTAACCTCGCCTCAGCCTTTTTGCCTACCGATGCGATTCTCATCGTCTCGGCACTTATCTCGATTGGAGCGATCGCAGCCTTTGGACCTTTCACTATGATGTATCTGACATGGTTTGAAAGGAAGCTCGTGGGCCGAATTCAAAATCGAATCGGACCGAATCGTGTGGGTATTTTTGGTCTCCTCCAGCCGATTGCTGATGGAATCAAGATGTTAACCAAGGAAGACATTGTTCCTGCTGGAGCAGACAAAGTTGTCCATTTTCTCGCGCCTGTGGTAGTAGTTATTCCAGCTCTTCTTGTTTTCTCTGTTGTCCCCTTTGGAAGAAACATGGTCGCTATAGACCTCAACATCGGTCTTCTTTTCTTTCTCGCTGTCTCTGCGATGACTACAATCGCCATTTTTATGGGAAGCTGGGCATCTCGAAATAAGTTTTCCCTCCTGGGAGGAATGCGGACGGTGGCTCAGCTTGTCTCTTATGAAGTTCCTATGGTTCTGGCTGCTGTTCCCGCAATCCTCGCTAGTGGGAGTCTTTCCACCGTGGATATTGTGGAAGCCCAGGGAGGATGGAATGGTTTAAAGTGGTTCGTCTTCACGCCGTGGGGATTCGTTGGCTTTCTTATGTTCTATCTTTGCGGCGTGGCTGAGTGCAACCGAACCCCTTTTGATATCCCAGAAGCCGAGTCAGAGATCGTGGCGGGTTTTCATACGGAATACAGCGGAATGAAGTTCGCACTTTGGTACATGGCGGAATTCATGAGTGTTTTCACGATATCTGCTCTGACTGCAACGCTTTATCTCGGCGGATACCAAGGGCCCTGGCTTCCCTCCTGGGCCTGGTTCATGATTAAGACTTATGCGCTTGTCTTTGTCATGATGTGGTTCAGAGGAACTTTGCCAAGACTTCGGGTTGATCAGATGATGGGATTGGCCTGGAAGTTTTTACTTCCTCTTACTCTTATCAATATCCTTGTAACAGGCCTTTGGTATTTTACTTCAGGATTAGGCTTGAGGCTGGGGCTTTCGATCGGAATCTTACTCGTTTCATCTTGGGTACTCGTCCTTTTCAATCGCCCGTACATGCCAGAAAAAAGGGTCTACGAATTCGCAGAATAAAATAATATGTTGCCCATACTCGCAAAACTTTTCATCTATGGCGTGCTTTTCCTAAGTCTTGTTGCCGCACTTGGCGTTGTGCTTCTTCCAAACATTTTCCATGCAGCGCTTTGCCTAGTGGGAACACTCCTTGGCATAGCAGCTCTTTACCTAGCCCTTCAAGCTGAATTCATCGCTGTTGTTCAGGTTCTCCTCTATGTCGGCGCGGTGATGACGCTTGTGATCTTCGCCATTATGTTAACGCATCGCATCGGCGATATGACCATCCCTCAAACCAATAAACAAAGTCTCCCTGCTTGTCTTGCACTTTTTGCTTTCGTAGTATTGATAGGAGGGCTTCTTCTAAAAACCGATTGGTCCATTTTGGTCGGAACAGGAGGATCTGTTGCCTCTGTCAATCCGCCTGTGGATACTTTCATGCTCGGAAAGGCCCTTCTTGGCGAATACGTTTTCCCTTTTGAAGTGGTTTCGGTCATCTTGATTGCAGGTCTCATCGGTGCCATCGTCGTCGCAAGGAAAGACTGATATGTCTAAGCAATCTCGTAAACTCATCGGAGGCGTTACTGTGGGTGCCAGGCTCAATCAGCGTGGCACTGGTAGTAACGCCTCCGCTGATTCCTCCGCTGATTCGGTATGTTGATTCCATTAGAGCATATATTGATTTTTTCGACGCTTCTTTTTGCGATTGGGGTCTACGGGGTGCTTGTGCGCCGTAATGTGGTTGGAATTTTGATTTCGATTGAACTTATTTTGAATTCAGTCAATGTCAACCTGATTGCTTTTTCACGGTCAAATGCCTTAGACCCTGTCATGGGTCAAGTCTTTGCTATTTTTGTGATCACCCTTGCAGCAGTTGGGGCAACGGTGGGTCTTGCGATTGTCCTTGCCCTGTATCGAATCAAACGAACTGTTTACACAGACGAAATCAACCTTCTCAAATGGTAATGGTTACTCTCGCTTATCTCATTCCGCTTTTTCCACTTCTGGCTTTTGCCTTTCTCATTTTCTTTGGAAAACGGTTTGGTGATAAGAGCGCTTGGGTAGCCATTGGAGCGAGTCTTCTTTCCCTTATCCTCTCGACGCCGTTTGTGATGGGAGCGGTGCAAGGTCAGATATTTGTTCACCATTTCGAATGGTTAAGAATAGGGAGCGCGCTCTTCCTTTTCGGATTTTCAATCGATGCCCTGAGCGCCATGATGCTTTTTGTCGTAACGGTCGTCGGGACCTTAATCATCATTTACTCCGTAGGATACATGCATGGGGATCCTCGCTTTTCAAGATTCTTTGCCTACCTCTCTCTTTTTATGGCTTCCATGCTGAGCCTCGTCCTTGCCAATAGTCTTCTTATGCTTTACATCTCTTGGGAACTCGTTGGTCTCTGTTCCTATTTATTGATTGGATTTTGGTTTGAGAAGCCTTCAGCTGCTGCTGCTTCCAAAAAAGCTTTCATCACAACCCGTGTAGGTGACATCGCTTTATTTCTTGGCATGCTCCTCCTCTTCTTCACTACAGGAACACTGGAGCTTAGAAATCTAAATCACGAATTTCTCGCGCCCTTCGCAAGTCAGTCTAAAGTGCTTACACTAGCTGGTCTCCTTATTTTCGGTGGCGCGGTTGGTAAGTCAGCGCAATTTCCATTGCATGTCTGGCTTCCCGATGCGATGGAAGGCCCAACGCCTGTGAGTGCTCTCATTCATGCTGCGACCATGGTTGCCGCAGGCGTCTATCTTGTGGCCCGTTCATTTGGTCTCATCACTTTCTTCCCAGACGCCCTTCTTCCAATTGCAACCATTGGAACGATCACGGCTTTTATGGCTGCTTTTATTGCACTCACCCAAACCGATATCAAACGGGTCCTTGCCTATTCCACGATTTCCCAACTTGGCTTTATGATCGCTGCGCTCGGCCTCAAAGGTTACGGCGCAGGGACTTTTCACTTGATGACTCATGCTTTCTTTAAAGCCCTTCTCTTCTTGGGAGCTGGCAGTGTCATTCACGGCACGGGAACTCAGGATATTCGAGAAATGGGAGGCCTTTGGAAGAAGATGCCGCATACAACATTTACTTTTCTCATCGCCTCACTTGCGATTGCGGGTGTTCCTCCGCTTTCTGGTTTTTGGAGTAAAGATGAGATCTTGGTCAGTGCTTACGAATCGGGAATGCCGATTTTTTACTACCTCCTTTCGATCACCGCTACGATGACCGCTTTTTATATGTTCAGACTCGTCTTCCTCACCTTCTTCGGAAAACCTCGGAAGGAATTCCATGTCCATGAATCGCCTGCTATCATGACCATTCCCCTTTGGCTCCTTGCCATCGGCTCGGCTCTTGTTGGTCTTCCTGGTTCGCCTTGGATGAATCATTTCTTCCAAACATTTATTGAAGGTAGTCACGGCGCTGAGCATGCAATCAATCTTTTTGTTATGGGAATCTCGGTTGGTCTTGGGGCTTTTGGAATTGTTTTGGCGTGGCTTCTTTATCTTGTTTTTCCAGCTGTTCCCGAAAAATTGGGGGCGATTTTCAAACCTCTCTACCTTGCATCAAATCGAAAACTCTGGTTTGATGAGCTTTATCAAGCAACCGTGATTCGAGGCTGGTACGCCCTAAGCTCAGCACTTGCCAAGTTCGATCTGGGTGTAATTGATGGGCTTGTGAACGCTACAGGGATTGGGAATCTTCGCTTGAGCGATATCCAAAATTGGATTGATATTCATATTGTCGACGGCGCTGTGAATGGCGTGGGTGCTTTAACGCGAGGATTTTCAAGTGCTCTTCGGAAAATTCAAACTGGCTTTGTGCAAAATTACCTTATCATTTCATTTATTGGAGCCCTCATGCTCCTCTTTTTTGAACTGAGAAAATAGGAGAGACTATGCTGAACCATCTGCTTTCTTGGATAGTTTTTGTTCCGCTTGCTGGCGCGATCGTCATTCTTTTCTTTCCCAAGTCAATGACGCAGTGGATCAAATGGAAAGCCACGGCCCTTTGCGGTTTCAACCTCCTCTTGGGCTGTATTCTTCTCGCCAAGTTCAATCCAAATGTTACGGATATACAGTTCCTTGAGAAAGCCTCTTGGATTCCCCAGATTGGTGTGAATTACACCTTGGGTGTCGACGGAATCAGTCTCCCCATGGTCTTTCTGACCCTACTCCTTTCTTGTCTCGCCTGTATCGGCTCCTTTGGAATTAAGGAGCGTGAAAAGGAATACTATTTCCTTTACCTTCTCTTATCTACAGGAATGCTGGGGACTTTCGTTGCGCTCGATCTTTTCCTTTTCTACATCTTCTGGGAAGTTGTTCTGGTACCCATGTACTTCCTCATCGGCATCTGGGGAGGTCCGAGAAAGGAATATGCCGCGATCAAATTCTTTCTTTATACGTTGGCAGGAAGTCTTTTTATGCTCCTTGGCATCTTGGCACTTTACTTTTATTCGTCGCCTCACACTTTTGATATGACGGAGCTTGGAAAGATCGCGTATTCTCGCACCTTTCAGCAATTCGTCTTTCTTGCATTTTTCCTTGGGTTCGCAATCAAAGTCCCGATATGGCCGTTCCATACCTGGCTGCCTGATGCCCACGTGGAAGCGCCGACTCCTATTTCTGTCCTCCTTGCCGGCGTCCTTCTTAAGATGGGGACTTATGGATTTTTCCGCATCAGCTACCCAATCCTTCCTGATGGGGCGCGCTGGTTTCAGCCCTGGATGGGTGTCTTGGCTGTAACTGGAATCATCTACGGCGGTTTTGTCTCTCTTGCTCAACAAGACTTCAAAAAAATGATTGCCTATTCAAGCGTCAGCCACATGGGCTTTGTCCTCTTGGGACTTGCCGCCTTCACACAAGACGGTCTTAATGGAGCTTTGCTTCAGATGTTCAACCATGGAACGATTACAGGAGGACTCTTCTTGCTTGTCGGTGTGCTTTATGACAGGGCTCACAGCCGTGACCTGAATGGTTTCGGTGGGCTTGGGGTCAAGATGACAGTTTACAGCGGCATCTTGATTTTCTTCTCATTAGCCTCCTTGGGTCTGCCAGGATTGAGTGGTTTTGTGAGTGAATTTCTCTGTCTTTTGGGCACCTTTCAGGTCTATCGGTGGTTCGCAGTGCTCGCCTGTATTGGGATCATCCTTGCGGCGACTTACCTCCTTTATATGATTCAGCGTGTCCTTTTGGGACCTTTGAATCCAAAGTGGAGTTCTCTTCCTGACATCAACCGTCGGGAAATCTTTACCCTCGTTCCGCTGATGATCTTCATTTTGGCTGTCGGGGTATACCCCAAATTCATTCTTGAATACATGGCTCCTGCCCTCACAGCTCTGCTGGCAAAGCTAAACGGGATTCCTTTCTGAGATGGATGCGGTTACCAGCCTTCAATATTTCGTACCCGAATTGATTGTCTTGGGAACCGCCTTCGCGCTTATCCTGCTGGATCTATTTGTCTCCAATAAGAGACTTCTTATTCTTCTTGGAGTCCTCGGAATAGGGGCGGCGCTTATCTCTGTCCGCTACCCACACGAGCCCCTTTCTCTTTTCTTCGGGTTTTTTGTCCTCGATCCTTTCAGTTTCTTTTTCAAACTCGCTAGTCTGGGTATCGTAGCCATCACGCTTCTCGCCTCACTTGCTTATAAACCCCCTCTTCCTTATTCGGGAGAGTATTCAGCCCTTTTTCTTTTTATGGCGTTTGGTCTGATCCTGATGGGCTCTTCAAATAATCTTTTGATGATCTTCCTTTCCATCGAGTTTGTCTCAATCCTCTCTTATCTCCTGGTGGGTTTTCTCAAGAAAAACCCCCAGTCAAAGGAAGCGGCTTTGAAATACCTTCTCTTCGGCAGTACTTCTTCAGGAGTGATGCTCTTTGGGATGTCGATTCTCTTTGGGTTAACGGGATCGATTGATTTGAATATGATCCAGGCAAGACTTCTCACAGCCCCTGTCTCACAAGCTCTTGTCGTTGCCACCATTCTCCTGATGATGGTCGGCCTCGGCTTTAAGATTTCAATGGCGCCGTTTCATATGTGGGCGCCCGATGTTTATGAAGGAGCGCCAACTCCCGTTACCGCATTTCTAACGGTAGGACCCAAGGCTTTAGGCTTTGCCATTATTCTTCGGATCCTTCATACAAGTTTCCTCGAGCTCCAAAGTGAGTGGAGTGTATTCTTGTCAGTTCTTTCTATGCTTACGATGACGATAGGAAATGTTATTGCCATCTCGCAAACCAATATCAAACGTCTTCTGGCCTATTCATCCATTGCCCAGGCGGGTTACATCTTGATAGGGCTTGCTGTTTCAAACGTGATCGGTGTTCAAGGTGTGCTCGTCTACTTAATCGCTTATGCTCTTACCAACCTCGGCGCATTCCTCTGCGTAATCATCGTTTCCAATCATTTCGGAAACGATGAAATTGAAAGCTACGCAGGGCTATCCGAAAAATCACCCTTCCTTGCTTTTTGTCTGACTCTTTTCCTTCTCTCGCTTGCTGGAATACCTCCTTTGGCTGGGTTTATTGGTAAGTACTTTGTTTTTGCGAGCGCCATCGAAGGCAAGTTTTTCACCTTGGCTGTGGTGGCCGCCCTCAATAGTGCGGTTGCGGCCTTCTATTATTTTAAAGTCGTACGCCTTATGTATCTCGTACCCGCTGAGACCAAGGAACCGCTTGATCATCCCATTCCTCTTTTCCTGGCATTGATTATCACCTTGGCTGGCATCATCGTTATGGGTGTTTGGCCTTCGCCATTTATTGAATTTGTCTCCCGCGCCTTAATCTTGTAAACTGTCTCCCATGTTAGAGATCGTTCTTGAAGAGCGTTTCCCCAAGCCTGTCAAACTCGATGAGGGAACTAGAGTTATTCTCCGTCCCCTCATTCCCCAAGATGAAGCACCACTTGTTGAGTTTTTCAAGGCCATACCTGATGAAGATATTCTTTATCTTCGTGACGATGTTAAAGATCCTCAAGTCATCAAACGTTGGTGTCAGAATTTGGACTACGAAACCATTCTTCCCCTTATTGCGGATCTGGAAGGTAAAATTGTTGGTGACGCCACCCTTCATCAGGAAAAAAGAGGGTGGAAAAGTCATATCGGAACCGTTCGTGTGGTCATCCATCCCCAATACCGAGGTAAAGGGCTGGCTACTCATTTGGTGGGAGAGCTTTGCCAGATTGCTCTTGATATCGGGCTTGTTAAACTCGACGCGGAGTTTATGGCAGAGCAATCGCAGCCGATTGCGGTCTTTGAAAAGTTAGGTTTCGTGAACATGGCTGTTTTTCCACAACATATAAAGGATGTGAAGGGAGAAAGTCATGATCTTGTAGTCATGGTCTACGATTTACGGGCAACTGAACATTACGAAGCGGATTAATCTTTGAAAAAACCTCTCTCGATTTTTGGCATCCTCGCCTTAACAGCTGGTGGTCTTTCCTGCTGTCATTTCACGACAGCCCAGATTATCTCAACACTTGTTTTCCTAACAGTCATCTGCGGAACACTTTTCTATTGGCAATTCCGTTTGGCCTTTGCCTTTGGCGGCATTTCGCTTCTATTAGCGACGAATCTTCTTGACATTCCCCATATTATTGAATTTGCAGGTCTTGACATCATTCTTTTCCTGGTTGGAATGATGACTTTAATCGGATTCTTGGAGGAAAGGCATTTCTTTGAGTATCTCATTGCCGAAGTAGTCGATACCATAGGCCATCGTCCATATCTTTTAATGACTGCCTTGATGGCGCTTGCAAGTTTATCAGCAGCGTTAGTAGATGAAGTCACGTCCATCCTTTTCATGATGTCTACGATGTTTCATCTGACCAAACGCTATCAATTAAACCCTATCCCTTTTCTGCTCATGCTGGTTTTCACAACGAATATAGGTAGCAGCGCCACTGCGGTAGGGAATCCGATCGGTGTCATGATTGCCTTGAGGGCCCATTTGACTTTTGCTGATTTCCTAAGGTGGGCATCTCCTATTTCTCTATTAACACTTGGCATTACCATTCCCATCTGCCTTTTCCTCTTTGGAAAAAGTCTTAAGGAATTAGGAAGAAAAATGAGGGCCGAAAAAGAGGCGTTGGATGAAACAAAGCATGTTTCTTATAAGAAAAGTGATATCCGCTTATGCTGGATCCTCTTTTTAGGAACGATTACCTGCCTCATCCTCCATGCGCATCTGGAAAAGATGCTTGGACTTCAAAAAAATGCACTTCTCCTTGGAACGGCACTGACGGCTGGAGCTTTTTCGATCATGCTTACTGGGGAATCGGCGCGCGGCTTCTTTATGAGACGGGTTGATTGGTGGACGCTCACCTTTTTCATGTCCCTCTTTGCATCCGTAGGAACACTGAAATATGTAGGTGTGACTGAACGAATTGCTGAAGCGATGCTTTCTATTGGCCATAGCGATCCAACGCTTCTTCTGATCCTTTTTACAGCTGCGATAAGCCTATTAACAGGATTTATGGAC
>JACQLI010000015.1 GCA_016204125.1 Candidatus Omnitrophota bacterium | reverse complement strand
TGCCACTCCAAGCATTTTCTCGGAAATGTCGATGCCCGATATTGGCTGATTCGGATGATCTTTGACCAACAATTGCTCAAGCGTTCCCGTTCCGCAGGCTACATCTAAGATTCTTTCGGCACCTCGAACGTTCATCCATTTCTTGATGAAACTTAAGGTAGATGAAATATAGTCCCGCCAGCGAAGATCATACTTTTCAGCTAATTGGTCGTACTGCTCCCGAACTCGAGCTTCCTTCTGCATTCGCCTCAGCTTGTGACAGGAATCATCTTGTCGTTTTCATCATAAGTGTAACGAGGTTGCCCGTCGTCCTTATGGATGCGGATTGCGGCGACACTAAGAACGCCGTTTTGATCTGCGACATCAAAATCAAGATCAAGCAAATCTCCCGTCTTCACATCCTTCATGTCCGTGCAGGAATAATAATAGTCTCCTGTCTTGCCGACACGCTCATGGACTCGCTCAAGCTCCAGTTGCCTCAAATCCCCACTTCGCTCATCGACAATGGCAAAGGCGCCTTGAAGTTTTTCTTGATTTGCAATGTGATCCCGAATTGTCTGCCGTAAAGCTTCAGCAGTTGGTTCGGCGTAAACAAACGGCGCGAAAGCCAGTACTGAAACTGCAAAAATAAATAGAATCCGTTTCATGCTTTCTCCTTTTCGAAATTGCAAATTGACTGTTTGTCGTCATTGCGAGAAGTAAGTTCTTGTCACTCCTGCGCAGGCGGGAATCCAGAAACTCTGGATCCCCACTTTCGTGGGGATGACACTTCGTGTCAGATTGCTTCGCCGTACCGACCGTACGGCACCGCAACGCCAAGCGCCCGACCGGCGCTCATTCAAGCGGCGTCGGCCTTGCCTCCTCGCAATGACGGGTCCCCAACAATTACTCTTCTTCGGCGGCAATGGCCTCAAGTTTTGCGGCCAAGTCAGGATGAGTCGCCTTCAAAATTGAAGCGGCTTCTCTGATTGTGGCTGCATGGCCCTCACCGTGTTGGTGGGCCCCTTCTATTGCTTCGCCGCCATGTTCTTTCATCTCAGAACCGCCATGCTCTGCCGCTAAAAGGACGGGATTCCACAAAGAAACTCCAAACGCTAACGCAAAAATCAATGTAGCAAAAATATTTTTCATTTCGATTTCCTCCGTGTTATTTCAGGTTTTTGAATTGAAACGACGTTTCTGCTTCATTCCACTCTTTTCCATCTACTTCAACGTAAGGATAGAAAAAAATATTCACAGGATCTCCCGATTGTCTCGGTTCCAGTTG
>JACQLI010000070.1 GCA_016204125.1 Candidatus Omnitrophota bacterium | reverse complement strand
GGATGCCCGCGGTAAGCTCAGCGCTGACGTGATGGATGTTTATTACAGAAAAGAAACCAAACGGGTTTACAAGATCGTTGCCGTGGGCAATGTGGTAGTGGACAATCCTGATGGAAACCAGACCTTTAGCGACAACGTCGTTTATCTGGCTGAAGAAGGAAGGGTTATTCTTGGCGGTGATGCAGAAGCCCTTTACTTCGAAGGATCAGAAGCGCCCGACGATCAATTTTTGGAGACAGAAAGCGATGCCAGCGGCTCCTCTTCTGGAAACCAGACAACTCGTTAAGAGTTACCGCGGCAGAACGGTTGTCAACCGAGTCACGATCAATATCTCTCGTGGAGAGATTGTGGGCCTTTTGGGGCCCAATGGAGCAGGAAAGACCACATCCTTTTACATGACAGTGGGGGTGATCAAGCCCGATGAGGGAAAAATCTTTTTCCGTGGCGAGGACATTACGAAGCTTCCCATGTATCAACGTGCTCGTTTGGGAATGGGTTATCTTTCTCAGGAGCCTTCCATTTTTCGTAAACTCACTGTTGAAGAAAACATCATGGCTATTTTAGAGACACTTGACATTTCTCCATCGGAAAGAGACGAACGGCTTCGTCGACTTTTGAATGAACTCGATATTGTCTACCTCGCTAAAAACAAAGCCTATACCTTATCAGGGGGAGAAAGGAGACGGCTTGAACTCACACGAGCTCTTGCAACCAACCCTTCTCTCATTCTTCTCGACGAGCCTTTCAGCGGTGTCGACCCCATTGCTGTCTTTGAAGTTCAAAAGATTCTTACCAAGTTGAAAAACCAAGGCTTGAGTATTCTCCTGACTGATCACAGCGTGCGCGAAACACTTTCCATTACCGATCGCGCCTATATCATGAATGAGGGGAGAATTGAAGTTTCTGGAACCAGTCAGTTTCTTGCAACCGATAAGCGGGCTAGACAAATTTACTTGGGGGAGCGATTTACGCTCGTTTGATACCATGGAAATCAGAATTACTGGAAAAAAAACGGAAGTTACAGAAGCAATTAAAGAATGGGTTTTTCGCAAGGTGTCTAAATTGGAGCATTATGCCCCAAGACTTGTTGAGTCTCACGTGATCATTAAGAGGGAGAAATATCTCTATATTGCTGAGCTCACGCTTTTGGGGAGCCATCTTCATGTTTATGGAGAAGGAAAGGATAAAGAAAATCTCTACACAGCGATCGATACAGCCTGTCGTAAGGTAGCCACACAGCTTAGGAAGTATCGAGAGCGAATCAGGGATCACCATTCTGCTAAAGAAACCAGACACCTCGCCCAACGATTACGCGGTCCAGTAAGTTAACCAAAAACCTTACACATCTCATCAAAGGGAGGGAGAACAAAGGAATGAAATTAACTGATTTTCTTGACAGAAAAGCAATCAAGATTGGAATAGCAGCCACAGACAAGGAAGGAATCTTGAAAGAATTGGTCGATGTCCTTGCGGAAGTGAAGGATATTGGTGACAAGAAAGCCATCGTGAAGGCTCTTCTCGAAAGGGAGAACCTGGGTTCTACAGGTATCGGACAAGGAATCGCCATCCCTCACGGAAAGACCGACCGTGTGGAGGAGCTTGTTGCGGTGCTTGGTGTGAGTCGGAAAGGTGTTAATTTTGAAGCCTTAGACGGAGAATCTGTCTATATTTTCTTCCTTCTTGTAGCTCCCAAGGAAACACCTGGGCCGCACCTCAAGGCTTTAGCACAAATTTCGAGACTCCTCAGGGACAGCTATTTCTGTGAGCTTATCAAACGCTGCCAAACACCTGATGAGTTATACGAACTGATCAAGCGCGAAGAGGAAAAGAAACACTAACTCACTAGGAATCTTCATGCAATTCTTCAAATGGCTCTATCCTGGGCTTGGCATTAAACGCTGGATCATACTCTGTTCATTGGGGCTCGGACTCATTGTGGCCGTTGCCCTTGGTGCAGTTAAAAGCATGACCCATCAGAGCGTTCTTTTGGGAGCCTTTGCCACAGCCCTTCTTATCTTTGGAATATTTTTAGTTTATACAGGCATCAAGAATATGGTTCGGATTTTTGTAAGGACCTTAATGCCACCCCATCTCGACGATCCTCTTGTGGATCTTGTTTATCAAAAGCGTCAAATCGAGTCTCTCTCACGAGGTCCACGTATTGTTGCCTTAGGAGGCGGGACAGGTTTGAGCACCCTTTTGCAGGGAATCAAATTCTTCACCAATAATATCACGGCCATTGTGACGGTGACAGATACGGGAGGGAGTTCAGGGCGTTTACGTGATGAGATGGATGTGCTTCCGCCTGGGGATATCCGTAACTGCCTCGTAGCCCTCGCCGATGCAGAACCTCTTATTCGTAATCTTTTCCAATATCGTTTTGAGGAAGGTGATGGACTCACAGGACATAGTTTTGGGAATCTTTTCATCACGGCCCTTTCTAAGGTAACGGGAGACTTTGAGAAAGCGATTCGCGCATCAAGTAAAGTACTTGCTATCAGGGGGCGGGTGATTCCTTCGACGCTCGAAAAAGTTACCTTGGTCGGAGAATTCACGGATGGAACAGTAGCCGAAGGCGAAACTACCATCACTGAGCAACACAAACCTCTTAAAAAAATAAGCCTCAAGCCGTTTGATTGTACAGCTGCGCCTGAAGCTTTGGATGCAATTGATAATGCCGATTTGATTATTTTGGGTCCTGGAAGTCTCTATACCAGCACTATTCCCAACCTGCTTATCCGCGAGATTCGTGAAGCGATTCTCAAGTCAGACGCCTACAAGGCGTTTGTGATCAATATCATGACGCAGCCTGGGGAGACGGACAACTTCAGCGCCTATGACCATCTGCGAGTCCTCCTTGAACACACGGATCCCAGACTCATTGATGTTTGTGTGGTGAATACCCATGAAGTTTCGTCAGCTATGATTGCAAAGTATCGGGAAAAAGGGGCAGGCCTTGTGCGACTTGATTTAGATCTTGTCCGTGAGAAAGGGTACGAAATAGTTACGGGACCTGTGCTTAAGGTGGATGGTCAGGTGCGACATGACCCCGTTGCTTTAATCCGCCTTATTCTTGATCACTATCTCAAAGTAAACCGAGTGGCAGGCTAGCTTCTTATGAAACGGGTTCCTATTAAAAAAATCACTTTGATTATTCAGAACAGGCTAGGTCTCCATGCGCGTCCTGCTGCTTTGTTTGTCCAGATGGCAAACCGCTTCAAGAGCAGTATCGAAGTTCAAAAGGGGAGGACGAAGGCCAATGGTAAGTCGATCATGGGGATCATGACGTTGGCTGCGGGACGGGGTTCTCAGATCACCATTCGTGCAACAGGCCCTGATGCGGTAAAGGCTGTTTCCGAACTTATCAAATTAATAAGGAACAATTTTGGTGAGTAACCACTGATGAGAAAGAAATTGGCTAAAAAACAGAATCAGTCGACTGGAGAAATGAAAAAATTAGTAGGCATTCCTGTTTCGCCAGGAGTAGCTAGTGGAAAGGCACTGGTCCTGCATTCTGAAGACTTTCGTTCAATTCCTAAAGAGAAGGTCGGTGCAGGTCAGATCCCTCAAGAGATTGCCCGTTTTGAAGATGCGCTTACGCGGACTCGGGCCGATATCCTTGGAATCAGGAAGAAACTTTCCGAGGAGATTGGCCGAGAACACTCCGATATTTTCATGGCTCATCTACTTGTCCTGGAGGATAGAAGCCTCATTGAGGATGTCATCACCACGATTAAAGAGAAACGGGTTAATGCAGAATATGCCTTCTCAATTGTCATTCAGAAATATTTTCACGCCTTCTCCCAAATCGACGATGAATATCTGAAGGAGCGCGTCTCGGATATTCGCGACATCGCCCGTCGAGTGATCGAAAACCTAATCGGAAAAGAAAAAAGCCCCCTTGCAAACCTCACGGAAAAGGTGGTTGTCATTGCCCACGATCTTTCTCCTTCTGATACCGCCATGATGGATAAGGAGAAAGTCATTGCCTTTGCCACCGATATTGGAGGACCGACCTCCCATACGGCTATCATGGCGCGTTCCATGGAAATTCCCGCAGTAGTAGGTCTTGATCACGTCAGTCAGGACGTCCAGACAGGGGACTCCATTATCATTGACGGCAATCATGGGACAGTCATTCTTCACCCTGACGCAAAGGCCCTTAGCGCATACGCCCATGAAGAGCAGCGGTTCATTGAACTTACCTCGGAACTCGATAAACTCCGCAATCTGCCCGCTGTAACAACGGATGATCACCCGATCGAACTGGCAGCCAACATTGAATTCCCCGAGGAAATTCCCTCTGTTTTAGCACACGGCGCAACAGGTATCGGGCTTTACCGCACGGAATACTTTTACATGAATCGTACGGATCTTCCGACTGAGGAAGAGCAGTACGATGCCTACCGTACCGTTGCTGCAAAGATGAAGCCATTTTCTGTCGTGATTCGAAGTCTTGATCTTGGAGGAGACAAGTTTCTTTCTTCTCTCGAAGTTCCGCATGAAATGAACCCCTTTTTAGGCTGGCGGGCCATCCGCTTCTGTCTTGCTCGAGTCGATATTTTCAAGACTCAGCTCCGAGCCGTTCTGAGGGCAAGTGTTCATGGGAATCTGAAGGCAATGTACCCCATGATTTCTAATCTTACGGAGCTCAGAAGGGCTAATGAGATTCTTGAGGAATGTAAAAAGGAGCTTAAAAAAGAAAAGAAACCCTTTAACCCCAATCTCCCAGTCGGTGCCATGATCGAAATCCCTTCAGCCGCCCTTACAAGTGATGCCCTGGCAAAGGAAGTCGATTTCTTCTCCATTGGAACCAATGATTTGATTCAATATGCGCTGGCGGTTGACAGGGTGAATGAAAAGATAGCCTATCTCTACGAACCCACCCATCCCGCGATTTTGAGATTGATTCAAGAAGTGATCATCAATGGCCACAAGAATAAAATCTGGGTTGGAACTTGCGGGGAGATGTCAGGCGATCCTGGAATTGCTGTACTTTTGATGGGGCTCGGTATTGATCAGATCAGCACAAGTCCTCTTCTTTTGCCAAAAATTAAAAAGGCAATACGTCTTGTGCCTTTTGAGCTTGCCAAGGAAGTCGCAACAAAAGCATTAAAATTCAGCACGGGAACAGAAGTTCAGAAGTTTTTAAGAACAAAACTTACACGATTTCTCAAAGAACTTATGACAGAGGGAATATGAGCGGTAAGAATCTTGATCGTTCGCATATGGTGAACCTTCTTCGAAATTTCTCGAAGCAGGTGGAAGATGCGATTCAAATAGGGGAGGGTTCTGAAGTGCCTCGTTCCATAGGAAAGAATGTGGATAAGATCCTCTTTGTGGGAATGGGCGGTTCTGCCATTGGAGGTGATGTCATCCGTTCACTCTTTTCTGCAGAGTCCTCTTTGGCCATTGGGGTTTCTCGTCATTATGACCTCCCTAAGTTTATCGATTCCAAGACCCTTTGCATTTTTTCGAGCTACTCAGGCAATACCGAGGAAACCCTTTCCGCTTTTCGGCAGGGTCTGAAGAAAAAACTAAAAAGTGTCATCATGACTTCGGGTGGAGAATTGGGGAATTTGAGCAAACGCTTTTCCATTCCCTGGATTAAAATCCCGCAAGGTTTTCCGCCAAGAACCGCTTTAGGCTACTCTGTCTTTCCAGTTTTGAGACTTCTAGCCAATCTCAAATTATACAAATGGAATGTACGTGCGATCCGTGAAACCGTTTCTCTTCTTGGAACTTTAGGAAACAAAAAGTATGCGCCAGAGATTCCCTTTCAGTCAAACCCTGCGAAGCAGCTTGCTAAGGAACTTTGGAATCGCTTCGTCGTGATTTATGCAGGGGCTGAGCTTTTAGACTCCGCAGCTCTCAGATTTCGTAATCAGATTGAAGAGAATGCAAAGGCCATAGCCTCTCACCATATTCTTCCTGAGATGAATCACAACGAGATCTTGGGCTGGAAATTTCCCGAACAAGTGATTTCCGCTTGCGCTTGTGTTTTCTTGAAGGATTCAAAGGATCACGAACGGATCAAGCTTCGGTTTAAGATTACAGAAGATATCTTGGCAAAGCAGGGCGTTCACTCTTTGGAAATTCGTTCGCAGGGAGAAAGCCGCTTGGCCCGCCTTTTCTCAACCATCCACCTCGGGGATTGGGTCAGTTATTACCTCGCTCTTCTTTACGAGATTGATCCCACGCCTGTGGTAGTGATCGAATCTTTGAAGCGGCAATTGGCTAAAGCGTAGGTCATGAAGATTGTCTTACTCTGCGCAGGTTACGCGACACGCCTCTACCCATTGACAAAGGATCAGCCGAAACCCCTTCTTCCCATATCTGGAAAGCCTCTTCTCGAGTATCTTTTGGAAGAGCTAAAAGAGCTTTCTTTGGTAGATGGCATTTATCTTGTGACAAATGGCCGCTTCTACCCCCATTTTGAAAAATGGGCATCGGGAAAACGATATCCCTGGAAGATAGAGGTTGTCAATGACGGCACAAAGACAAACGAAACACGAAGAGGGGCCATTGGCGATCTTCTGTTTGTGGTCGAGCGTTTTAAGATTCACGATGACCTTGGCGTTTTTGCAGGAGATAACTTTTTTCAGTTTGATCTTCGGGGCTTCAAAGAGTTTGCTGAATCGCACAGGCCTCATACGAGCATAGGAGTCGTTAATGTCGAAAGTGTGGAATTGGCCAAACGTTATGGAATTGTTCGTGCGGATGAAGAAAGACGTATTATCGACTTTTACGAGAAGCCTGAGAAACCACCCTCAACCCTTGCATCGACAGGGGTTTACTGGTTTTCAAAGGAGAGCCTTGATCTTCTTGACAGATACGTGGAAGAAGGCCATAATGCCGATCGACCTGGCGATTATATCTGCTGGCTAGTCAAGGTCGACCGCGTTTACGCCTACCCTTTTGAAGGGAAATGGTTTGATATTGGAGATCTCGCTTCCTACCAGCAAGCAGAAATTTTTTTAAAGAAAGGTGCTACTAAGAAATGAAAAGCAAAGAAAAACATCTTTTTACCTCCGAATCGGTTACTGAAGGTCATCCTGATAAACTCTGCGATCAAATATCTGATTCAATCTTGGATGCCCACCTGGCTCAAGATCCTACCTCACGCGTAGCCTGTGAGTGTTTGGTCACGACAGGCACCCTCATTGTTGCAGGCGAAATCACAAGCCGAGCGCGAGTGGATATTCCTGACATAGCCCGCCAAGTCATTAAAGAAGTGGGGTATACGGATGCCCAATACGGATTCGATTACAAAACCTGCGGAATCTTGGTTGAAGTCCAGCGCCAGTCACCTGATATCGCCATGGGAGTGAATCGGGGAGGGGCAGGAGACCAAGGGATGATGTTTGGATATGCCACGAGTCAAAACGAAGAGCTTATGCCTCTTCCGATCACGCTGGCTCATCATCTGGTAAGACGCCTTTCGGAAGTGAGAAAGCAAGGAATTCTGAAATACCTTCGTCCAGACGGCAAGAGTCAGGTGACCGTAGAATACGAAGACCTTAAACCGATTCGAGTCACAACTGTTGTATTAAGCGCTCAGCATGACGGTGATGTTCCCATGAAAACCATTGAGCGCGACCTCAAAAAAGTGGTGATCCAAGAAATTATTCCAAAGAAGTACATGGATTCTGAAACAAAGATTTTTATTAACCCCACAGGACGCTTTGAAGTAGGCGGGCCCCACGGAGATACGGGATTGACTGGAAGAAAGATCATTGTCGACACCTATGGCGGCTATGGAGCTCATGGTGGAGGAGCCTTTAGCGGTAAGGATCCATCAAAAGTGGATCGTTCTGCTTCTTACTTCGCCCGCTACTTGGCTAAAAATGTTGTGGCAAGCGGCGTTGCGACAGACTGTGAGATTCAAATTGCCTATGCGATTGGAGTCGCCCAGCCCGTTTCTGTTATGGTTAACACTTTTGGGACAGGAGTAGCTCCAGATGTTGAAATCACCAAAGTCCTTTGTGATCAGTTTGATTTTACGCCTCAGGGGATTATCGAGAAGTTAAAGCTCCGACGTCCCATTTACCGCCAAACCGCAGCCTATGGTCATTTTGGTCGAAATGAAGCGGATTTCACATGGGAAGCAATCGATGGTGTCCTGAAGATTCGTAAAGCCCTGAAGCTGAAGAATTCCAACCGCGGAGCGTCATCCCATCACCATTCCAAGCACTGCTGTGAGCCTCTCGTAAGCGCCTCAACGAGATGAGCAAGTTTGACGTCAAAAATTCTTCCCTAGCACCTGCGGGGAAGAAGCGAATCCTTTGGGCTGAGCGGCAGATGCCAGTCCTTGGTTCTATCCTGGAAGATTTCAAAAAGAAAAAACCCTTACGCAAGCTTCGGATTTCAGCTTGTCTCCATGTGACGACAGAAACAGCCAATCTCATGCGAACCCTTCAGGCTGGGGGAGCCGACATCGTACTTTGCGCCTCCAATCCTTTGAGTACGCAGGATGACGTAGCGGCATCATTGGTGAAGGATTTCGGGATACGGACCTTTGCTAAAAAAGGCGAAAACTCAAAGACCTATTACCGACACATTTTTGCTGCACTTGAACATCATCCGCATATCACCATGGATGATGGAGCAGACTTGGTTTCACAACTTCATGGGAAAAAGAAAGCCCTAGTGAATGGCATGATCGGAGGAACCGAGGAAACAACAACGGGCGTTATCCGTTTGAGAAGCCTTGAAAAGAAAGGCCTTCTTCGCATTCCCATTTTTGCTGTCAACGATGCTGATACCAAACATCTTTTTGATAATCGTTATGGTACAGGCCAGTCGACGATTGACGGTATCCTTCGCGCCACTAATGTTCTCCTTTCAGGGAGTACTTTTGTTGTAGCAGGCTACGGCTGGTGCGGAAGAGGGCTCGCCAGTCGAGCCCGAGGTATGGGTTCTCATGTCATTGTTACGGAGACAGATCCCCTGCGTGCACTCGAAGCTTCGATGGATGGATTTGAAGTTATGTCCATGAAAGAAGCAGCGCGTAAAGGAGATATCTTTGTCACCGTGACAGGTAATCTCAACGTGATTCGGCGCGAACATTTCCTCGCTATGAAAGATGGCGCCATCGTTGCCAATTCAGGTCATTTCAATGCAGAAGTGGATATCCCTGCCTTGAAAAGGTTAACCAAGGCAAGACGTGTCGCCAGGCCTTATGTAGAAGAATTTGCTCTGAGATCAGGCAGAAGGATATTTCTTGTTGCTGAAGGCAGGCTGGTTAATCTTTCCACTGCAGAAGGACATCCCGCCAGCGTGATGGACATGTCTTTTGCCAACCAAGCACTTTGCGCAGAAGTCCTCGCCCAATCGGGACGGATGCTTGAAAAAAGAGTCTACAAAGTTCCTGCCAAAATCGATGCCGAAGTTGCGAAGAGAAAACTTCAGGCCATGAAGATCACAATCGACAATCTCACCCCCGAACAGAAGCATTACCTCTCCTCCTGGGAGCTCGGCACTTAAACCAGAATTCCTATTCTTAGGCGATCTCGGGATAATCCTTCCGCGAGCGCCTCGGTGGACGGTTGCCTCCTGGCTTTAGAAAGAGTAGAGAGGTATTTCAATCGCAGGGAGAGTCTAGAAGAAGTAAAGAGACACGTCTTCGAGTGCGGCACACGTCTGCGAGTGCGGCAAAGCCGCGAAGCCGCGTCTGGGTAATCAAAGGTTGAGATAGATAAGGGAAATAAGGAGTCCACCTCGGCTCGGCGGCGCTCACAGAGTTCGCGCCAACGTCGCTTCAGGATCTTCCGAGATCGCTTATAAGGCAGAATCTCCCTAGCCGAAGTCGGCGTTGGGCCGTGGGGCCGAAAATCGGAATAATTTTCGGCCCAGGCCCATCGAGTGAGGCCGACACAATCCGTTACTAATTCCATTCTGCTTTTCCCCAAAGCCAGTTTTGTAACAAATTCCTCCCTTGCATTTGGAAATATCTCTTTCTGTTTTCTTGACTTCACGCAACCGTCGGCCGAACGTCCGACGGAGGCGGGAGATTCTGGCCTTACTCGTTCGCTCTCTCCAGGAAGAAAATCGCAGCGCACGAAAACAGGAAAGTGCTAAGCCAAGCGGCTAAAAAAGGAGGGATTTTTCCTGCCTTTCCAAGTGCGAGGGACATTGCCCCCGAAACATGAAAAAGGAAAACAAGACCCAGGCAGATCAACACATTGACGGCGATGATTCGTTTGGACTGGGTAGGTGCTAGAAGCGGTATCGCAATCATAATCATGACAAGGGAGTGCCAGGGCGAAGCCAAACGGTATTGGCGTTCCACTCTTTCACCGTAAGCTCTGATTCCGTTTTCCTCCAGCTTATCGATATAATGCTTCAACTCCCTTGAGCTGAGAAAATAGCTTTCGCTTGAGGCGTAACGCAAGTCATCTGGCTGGACGCGGACATCGGGATAGGTTCTGGTAGGATAAGTTCTCGGCTCCCCCAAAATTCTTCCCTGGGGGTCTAATTCGTATTCAGTTACATTTGCGAAAGTCCAGCCCTTTCCTTCCTCCCAGACCCCTTTCTTAGCAACCATCTTTCGCTGTGTCTTTCGGCTTACCGAATCGATCCAGAGGATGATTGCATCCTGGGTCTCTTTTTTCTCATAATTGAAGTAACGGAAATACTGGAGCTGGTTTCCTGTACTGTAATAAGTCACATTGGAATAAACCTTTCCCGTACCCTTCTCCCTTTTCTTCTCAATATGAATGTCTCGGATTTCAGTGGCGATCTTAAAAGTCTTTGGTACCACTTGGTCTCCCACAAGGAAGCTGAAGATTCCGATGAGGAAACCCAGGAAGAGAAGAGGACGTATGATCGGCGTAATCTCAATTCCTGCCGCCTTCATCGCGATGATTTCATTGTGGAAATTAAAACTTACCAAAAGATACAAAGTCGCCAAAAGAACAGCCCAGGGAATTGTTTGAGTGAAGGCGAAAGGGGTCAGCATCAGGTAATAACGGAAAATGTAAATAAGGGGTGTTTGGTTTTTGAGAAGCGAATCCAAATTGTCGAAGAGGTCTGCGATGAGGACCAGAAAAACGAGAGTGATACTGCAAATAAGAATGGGAATAGCAAGCTCACGAATAAGGTATCTGTCAATGACTCGCATAAGATCAATCGGACAGAGTGCGCGCGAGGGCCAGATAGCCCACTCGATTGGCACCGTGTTCTTTTAGAGTCCTCGCCGCTTCCTCCATGGTCGCTCCTGTCGTAAAGATATCGTCAACCAGGAGAATGGATTTACCCTTCATTCGATTGGCGTGACGGAGACGAAAAGCCTGAGAGATATTGATGAGCCGTCCTTCTCGGCCAAGAAGGCTTTGGGGCGAAGCCCCGCCCCTTTTCAAAAGAACGTTAGATTCAAGAAGAAGTCCTGAAATTTGGTGGATTTTTTTTGCAAGAAGGCCTGACTGGTTGAATTGGCGGTCAAGGCGCCTTTTAAGGTCGATCGGAATCGGAATGATCAAATCGTACCCAGCAAGATGGGATCGGCGTTCCATAAATGAACTGATTTCATCCGCGAAAATTTCAAGAAGAGCTCGCTCTCTTCCAAATTTAATCTTGTGGAGAATTTCTTTGACAAGGTCCTGGTACGGGAAAAGCGCCCAACCTTCATCGCCATGACAGAGGGAGATCCGAATCTTCTCCTGCGAGGGGCGGAATTTTAGCCGAGTAACTTGAAGTCGGCACGGGGCACAGAGGTTTTGTTCATCCAGTTCAAGGAGCTTGTTACAGAGAGCGCAGACACTCGGAAAGAAAAGCCGAAGGAAAGCCTCCCCATATCGGGGCAGAACACTTATGAATTCCACGGCCTTGTACTATACTGGACGTGGATTAGGGTGTCAATGAAGGGAGTTCCGAAGTAGAAGTGGTTGTGGAAGGTAGGGCTAGACGTCGAATAAGCTCCATCAACTTTTCGGTTGAGAATTGCCACTCAAATCCCGTATCGGCGTCAAGTCTCGTATCGATATTCCAGACAACATCGCCGAGGAGGTAAGTCCCTGTGACATGAGCTACTGTTCTAAGGGAACACCCTCCAGGATAGAGCGTGAGGCAAGGAGATTCTACCCGTGAGTAAGCAAAATTAACATTCATACTTTCTTTAACCGTTACTCCGTCATCTGCATAGTTTTTGATCTTGACCGTGAAGTTCTTCACGGGCGTATTAATGAAATAAGGAAACGGTGGTACGAGATAAGCCGCCCTTTCGGGCTCGGTGACAGCTAGCTCAGCTGTACCTTCCAGCAGGAGGGGGGCTGGTTGCGGTTTAGTTATGATTGGCTCATCGTACCACCAGTACCAATAGGGCGTTGTATCGTACTCTACCGTCCATTCTTCCTCTCGGATAAGTTTTCCATTTCCATCACGAACCGTTCGCTTAACAGAAGCGTATTGTCCCTTGGCATCCAAATCGTAGACATCTGTGATGATAAGAGTTTGATCGGCATCCTTCAGGGTCGTCACCACAGTATCGATGACCCCGTGTTCGTCATACTTATTGACCTGATGAAGGGAGCTGATTCGGATTCCCGCTTCATTGAAAGTAACAAACCTTCTTTCGACAAGTCTTAATCTCGCTTCGCCAAACTTTTCCTTAATCAAGGCATAGCGATTCATCAATTCTGAAGCGATCTGTCCATTCGGGTGATAGGTAATGGAAATTCCCTTTCTTTCAATAACTTCTCCTTTGTCGTTGAGGGAAAACCCGGTCCTCGTTTTAGAAAAGGGAGTTCCTGATGTTGAGTAATAGGTTGTTTCAGTACTTAGGAGTCCAGGTTCGTGGTAATAATAGTCGGGAAAGGGATACCACCAAGAATCCTTTGGAAGAATTTCGTCGTAATAAATACCATAGGTAGGTTTCGATCTCGGATCTGTCGTGGAGAAACGGGGGTCATACTTCTTAACGGTTCGAGACAACAGGATTCCCTCAGCGTTGAGTTCTTCGCGGGTATACGTAAGAAGATGTCCATTCTGATATTGGAATGTTTCTCGGGTTTCCCCGCTATACCTTAGTTGTTGGCCATCCCAGTAATACCAGCGATTTACAACAGAGACAAGTTGTCCCTTTGCATTGAAGCGTTCGATCACAACGGAGCGGTAATACTCTTCGCCTGTGCTGTAATTGAAATAGCTGGAAACCGTAGTTTTGCTGACCACCTTCCCATCCCAATTGTAAATCCATCGGGTCGTTGTCCTCGAAGTCAATTTGCTTTGATAAAATGAGGAACTGGTTTCGGAAGTTACAAGGCCTCGCGCATTGAAGGTGCGAACGATTTCTGTGTTGATCACTTCCTGACCATTTTCAACATACCCAAACACTTCTCGAATTGCGTTAAGACCCGTGGTGTCATACTGGATTCGATGGAAAGAAATCCAGGTATATTTCCAGTACGCAGATTCAGAATGGCTCTCCGTACGCTCCTCTAAGAGTTTACCTCTGGAGTTATAAGTAAGAGTGCGGGTCGTTTCCTGTCTGTAAGTTGTTCCGCCGTAGTTACTTTCATAGAGAGAATGCTCATAAATAAGATTGCCATTTGAGTTATACTTTTTCTCTTGAACATAAGAACCACGACTTGTGACATTGCCGTTTTCATCATACATCTCCCATTTGCTCTTGCTTCCAATATCTCGACCTTTATTGTCACGGAAGTAATCAGAGCTCGATCGATAGAGAATCCTTCCGTTTCGAAAGCTTGCTGTCTCTGAATGGGAAAGACCCCAAGAATCGTACACATTTTTTGTCGTGGTTACGTAAATATCTGTAAACTTTCCATCTGCATCGTAATACACGACGTCACTTGAGGAGAGAAGCAATCTATTTTGGCTGTCATAGAAATATCTAGTCCGACTCTTGTAAGAGGCCTTACCTCCTTGATAATAACCGACCGAAGTTATTTCAATAACATTACCATTCTTGTCATATTTGATCGTGGTTTCCGAAGCCAAAGAACCATCGCTATAGTAGCCAAAAGACTTTTCTTCGATCTTATTTCCCTCACTATCGTAGGTGGAGATTTGGGTAAGAAGGGTTTGATCGGGAGAAAATTGTAATGTGTATGTCTGATTACCAGACTTCATTTCAAACACGGCATGGCCCCTATAAGTAGGGAGTGCAGGATTTGTTTCGGTCATTCCATTGGCATCAAAAGAAGAAAAGGGGAGTTTAAGAATCTTTTTAAGTTCAACGATAGCGTTGGGATCGTTGAGGTACTTACGGATAAAATCGATCGCCTCTTTAATCAGTTCTTCAACCGTTCGAATACGAGTTGGATCCCAAAGTTGATTTGTGTCATCACTGGGAACAGGCTCAGGGGGAGAAATAGGGTTCGGCTCCATAAATGCTGCCAGTGGATCAGAGGGCTGGGTTGGACTAGTCGTGGGCGAAGTAGGAGAACTAGCGCCCACGGTCGGAGTTTGTGTCTCTGTCAGATTGAGGTCGATTAAGTTCTGATCTTCAGCGAATCCTAGAGGTACAACTTGATTGAAGAGGAGAACAACTGCCAGACAAAAAACGCTAATTTTGCTTTTTACCATTTTTCCCTCTTTACGAGATAGAAATAGTTCCGTTTACGAACATACGGGCTACGCTATGGAAGAAGTTAAGTTCTTCTTATGCGATAAACGTTCCAGCAACATTTCGGAAGATTTCGAGGTCGTTTCTCGTGATCTGTCCGTCTCCGTCGACGTCGTAGCGTGCGTCATAGGGCAGACGGCGGAGAATGATCCTTCTCACAGCCTGAATGGTTAAACTGGCTTCTTGGCTTGTGAGGACGTAATCATGATTCGTGTCCATGGCTTCGAAAGCACGGAGGATCACCTTTTGTTCCTCACTCATGAACGTGTCAATCGTTCCTCTCATGATGGCGAGATCAAATTGATTGACACTTCTGTCTTCATTGAAGTCGAAGTCAGCATTGTAGCCCTCGTCTCCTTCGGATTTGAACATGGTGGCGAGGAGCTCACGGAAGGCGACGACCGCTTCTTGGGCAGTAAGGACCCCATCGCGATCTCGGTCCAAGACATTGAGTGCAGCGAAATATTGGAAAGCTTGCTCAGGATCTGTGGAATGGGAGCGAACGACCGCTAGGAAGTAATTGAGGTCTGTCCCATTGAACACACCGTCGTCATTGACGTCATAGATAGGATCAGGCTCCCTTTCT
Organism: Candidatus Omnitrophota bacterium; assembly: GCA_016204125.1. Lineage (GTDB taxonomy): Bacteria > Omnitrophota > Omnitrophia > Omnitrophales > JACQLI01 > JACQLI01. The sequence continues at coordinate 1,113 of JACQLI010000070.1, read as the reverse complement.
CCTCTCCAGATCCAGAAGGGCGTGAGAAGCCCTAAGGCCGCCTCTTCTGCGGTAAGCACATAATCGTGATTCGTATCCATCAGCTCAAAGGCACGGAACATGGCACTCCCTTGCTCAAATCCAATGAAGGTGTGGGCGGTATTGACAAAGGCCTGAAAGTCTTCTTCTTCAATAACGCCATCATGGTCTATGTCATAGGCGCTGTTGTATCCTTCCTCTCCTCTCTGAATCCCGATCGCGGCATGGACAGCGGCAAGGACAGGAATTACTTCCAGTACTGTCAAACCTCCGTCCTGATTCGTATCCAATGCCAATAAAGAACGAAGCATTTGGATATAACGGCCCCCCTCCGCGTGATCCAATAACATTCGTACACCGTTGAAAGCAAAGAGATCAAAAATATCAACACTTCCATTTTGGCTGACATCGTATGCAAGATCCTGTTCAATCAGCCTCGATGCCATCAAGCGTACTCTGTAGAATGCAATGACCGCTTCTTCAGGGGAGATATCAAAATCGTGGTTTGTGTCCACTACGAAAAAGGCTCTGAGGACATCATCATATCTATTACTCAATACCGCATGGATGGCATTGAGAAATTGCTCAAAGTCAGCCTGGGTGATTTCTCCATCTTGATCGACATCAAAGTGAGGATTGAAACCTTCTTCTCCTGTATGCGTACCAATCGAGTCAGCGATGTCAGCTAGGAGAGGGATAAACTCCCGAGCCGTTGGCGTCTCATCCTGATAAGGCCAGAGAAGGCTAAGATAAAGATTCTCCGTCTCATCGAAAACTGTATGAGCTACGTGACCGAAGAAGACAGCCTCATCTACGCTGATTACACCGTCATCATTGAGGTCGTAAGTAGGATCGTAATCAAGGACTCGGGCGGCCATCTTGAAGACACGGCTAATTACAGGAAAGGCTTCTTCAAGGGTGAGGACATAGTCATGATTGGCATCCATCACTTCAAAGGCTTGCATAGCACGGCTGAATCCATCCACCAAGATCGCGGCCACAGAACTGTATAACGTGGCTTCACTGATACTGATTTGGCCGTCACCATCGAGGTCATAAGCAGGGTCGTATTCAGCCAAGCCTCTCCATATCCGT
>JACQLI010000009.1 GCA_016204125.1 Candidatus Omnitrophota bacterium | reverse complement strand
GCTCGCTTTGAAGGACCTGATTCGCGACCCAGTAAGTCACCTGCGGATAATCCTTAAACCGAAAGCCTTTAGGGTAGGCTTTTTCATAAAAACCTTCGAAATAAGAACGTGGTTTCTCTAGTTGGATGGACGCAAAAACTTGGATGTAACTACGCAATGTGTTGTATTTACGAAGCCATCTGATAAGCCTTTTCCTTTCTCCTACTAATTTGTCTTGATCGATAAGCCTTTGGAGTTCCTGCAAAAGAGTGAGCCGTGTAAGCTCAGGCCATTCGAATTGGGAAAAAGGATCTTCGAAGTTAATTTTGAGATACTCTTTTGCTTCGTTTCTTAGAAATCTTAACGTTGTGAGAAGATCGCGGTGGCCTGAATTGAACTTATTCCATGTTTCGACAAGCTTACGGAGTTCCCTGGAGAAAATGAGCGACGCTTTCTTGTCCAACTTTGTCTTCTCATCTTGAAGATACGACTCACTTTTATCCAAATTTCCAATTACTTTTTTAAAGTTTTGATATACAGCGCGATAAAGAGGGGGGTTTTCGATGCCAATTGCTTTAATCTTCAAATCTGAATTCGCGAGCGATAAGTCGACGCCTGTCAATTCTCCTCTCTGAGCGAGTTCGTCGATCATTTTTGCATTCGAGACGGGATCTTCAAAAAACTGCAGAAACTCAGGATGTAAGGATTCGCTTGCGCCTTCGACAAAGAGGAGTTTGATTTTGTGATGCTTTTGTAAGTAATGGATAATTCCTTTTACCTTTTGTGCGCTTTCGTAATGGGTATGGGCAGTTTGGATGTGAACAACTAAAGGCGCGGCACGCGGCGCATCGTATTCTTGAACAGTTCCCAGTTCAGAAGGAAGTGCGATATCGAGAGGAATTTTTGCCTCAACTGACGCCCTGTAGCGGTTCTCAATGATGCTCGGATTGGCACGGGCAAGGTCCGAGAGAAGGAAGGTAAAGACAATAAACAAACTGATCAGTTTTCTCGCCTTGTAGAAGGTCATGCTTTGAAATAGGACTTTTTTGAGCGGTCAAAGAAGTCCTTAATGATTGATAAAGAATAACTTATGAACACTCGGATGTCAAACTATGGAGGAAAAATTTCCGCCTCAGGCGATCAAGAATGAAAGGATTTGATTAAAGAAGATTGGACTTGATTACTTCGTGGAGAGGATGCGTGCTGATTTGGGATTCAGAAGTTCCTGCATGTCGAGAACCATCCCCTCTCGTGAGTAGGCGGCGATATCGAGAATCTGCGTATCCATTCGAATCGCATCCTCGGGACAGGCCTCAACACAGAACCCACAGTAAACACATTTGCCAAGATCGATCACAAAGCTTTTGGGGCGCTTCTCGATATTGGGATCAGGATGTTCTTCGGCCTGAATGTAAATGCAGCGAGCTGGACAGACCGTTTCGCACATCATGCAGGCCACGCAACGAGGCGAACCATCTTCACGCTTCGTGAGCCTGTGACGCGTCCGAGATCTTGGGGCAAGAGGTCGCCATTCTTCTGGCCATTGCAAAGTCACAGCCGCTCGGAGATGCCTCAGAAGACCAAAACGGTGCAGGATATGTAGAGAGAGATTACGAAAAAAGTGTCCTGCTGTGATCTCAATACCCTGAACAACCTGCGGGATATAGAGTTTTTCCCAAAGATTGAGCTCGGGACGTGAGACGATCTTAGTCTGGATAGCCATGCGAATTATTATAAACGGCTCATCGCCGTTTGGATACTAACTTGTGACGGATTCGAGCTGAGGAGCTTTTGTAATCTGGGAAAATTTTGGAAGTTTGGGAAGATGAACATGACGGGCCAGCTTTAAAAGTTCGAGAAACTTAATGGTAAGATAGGTCTGATCAAATTCCCAAAATTTGAGGCCGTGACGAGCGGAGCGTTGAAAGGCGTGGTGATTATTGTGCCAACCCTCTCCGAAGGAAAGAAGCGCAACCCACCAGAGATTGCTCGAATCATCATTGACTGCGTAAGACTTATATCCCCATTTATGCGTAGCGGAATTTACAAACCAGGTTATATGGTAAACAAAGACAGTCCTCAAGAAAAGTCCCCATACGAGAAAAGGAAACCCGCCCCACAGGTAAAGAATAACGCCGAGGAAAATTTGGTAAAGACCGTGGGTATTATTTAGAAACCGATGTACAGGATCCCTGGCCAAATCTTTGGCGTAGGGGCTATAGAGTTCGTAATTATCGAGAATTGGCTTATGCTTAAAAAGCCAGAACATGTGGGACCACCAGAAACCCTGCCGCGGGCTGTGGGGATCTCTTTCAGTATCAGGGTAGGCATGATGAATACGGTGACGGGCCACCCAATTAATGGGCCCCCCTTCAGAAGCAAGCACTCCTAAGAAGGTGAGGAAATATTCCAAGGGTTTCGGTACCCTAAAGGAGGCGTGGGTCAAAAGCCTGTGGTAACAGAGGCAAATCCCGATTCCGCCCGTTACCCATGAGAGGAAAAGAAACAAGAAGAAGGCGGGCCAGGTGAAGGTAAAAGGGGCGGCCAAGGCTCCCAAATGCATGAGCAAAATCCACCCAATAACCCAAAAATTGTACTTTTTTCCGACAGGGGAAGTCATCATATCTTTATTTACTATCAAGCGTTAAGTCTCCTCTTTTAACAAAAAACCCAGGTTGCTTTTCGGCCTGGGCAAACGAACAAAATCCACTCGAAAAGTCGTGATCCGGTGTAACTATACCTGTTTTTTATGTATAGATCAACCTTTCTCTCTAATCCTTCCCTATAACAATAATACGGCAGCAGTGGCAAGTAAGTTAACCAGGGATAAGGGGAATACGATCTTCCACCCCAGGCGCATCAATTGGTCATAACGAAAGCGGGGTAATGTCCAGCGGATCGTCATAAAGAGCCAGCAAAAGAAACAAACCTTTACAACGAAAGCACTTACCTGTAGTAAAACGACCATCGTGTGGGGAATAAGAATAACCGGGATATTTCCCCCTTCAACCCAGGGAAAATAAAACCCAGCTCGGTTAAGATACGGAACTTGCCACCCTCCAAAGAAGAGCACGGTTGTAAGACAGGCGATTAAAATCGTCTCGAGAAAATCGGTAAAATAGAACATCCCGAATTTCATACCGCTGTATTCAACAAAGTAGCCGACGATTTCGGACTCCCCTTCTGGAATATCATAAGGGATTCTTTTTGTTTCTGCGATTCCTGCGACCAAGAAAAGGAAAAGTCCAAGCGGTTGGACGAAAAAGCCCCATTTGGGAAACCACCCCCAAAGAAGATCGCCCTGCCTCCTCGCAATTTCCTGCAGATCGAGAGTGCCGTAAATCATGACAATGCCTAGGATCGTCGCACCAAGGGTAATTTCATAAGCCAACATCTGGCTTGATGCCCGAAGTCCGCCAAGAAAGGCGTAATTACTGTTCGAAGAAAAACCGGCCAGGATCACACCATAAACCCCCATCGACATCATGGCAAAGATATAGAGAAGTCCCACATTGATCGGAGCCACTTGAAGGGGAATCTCAAGATCTCCCATTTTTAGAATGTCACCAAACGGCATCGCGGCGAAGGCCACCAGAGCAAAGGTCATGGAAAGAAAAGGGGCGAGTGTGTGAAGAAATCTGTCACCAAAAGGAGGGATATAATCCTCTTTCATGAACATTTTGATAGCGTCGGCTATGGGATGAAAGAGTCCTAGCGCCCTAACACCAAAAATGCTTGCGCGGTTCGCGCCGATTCGGTCTTGCATCACGGCGGATTGTTTTCTTTCAAGCCAGGTATGAAGCGCAGCGAAACTAATCACTGAAAAAAGAACGATGCCTGCCAGAATGGCTTGAATAAAAATGGTGGCAATCATTTTAGGGATAGGGTTTCTTTCTCTTCTCTACTGTTGGAGTAGGCCTTCCACTTCAAGAGTAATGTTTGCCTCTTCTCCAACCAGAAGCTGTCCTGTCTCTAGGGCTTTGTTCCACGTAAGCCCAAAATCCTTGCGGTTGACCGTTGTAGTCGCGGTAAATCCCGACTTCACATTCCCCCAAGGATCTTTAATCACTCCGTGAATCTGAAGGTCCAGAACCACGGGTTTCTCGACTCCATGGATGGTTAAAAGGCCGTGTAATTTTGCACTCGCCTGAGTCACATCGGTTACCTCCGTACTTGTAAAGGTAATCGTGGGAAACTTCTCGACATCAAAAAAATCAGCCGAACGAAGGTGCTTGTCGCGCGGTGCAACATTGGTGTCAATCGTGGTTGCCTGGATGGTGGCCTCTGTCTTCCAAGTTTCGGGTTTTTCAGGATCGTACTCGAAAGTTCCCTCAAACTCATTAAACCTTCCATCTACATTGGACAAGAGGTGGCGAATTTTGAAAGAGACGGTTGTGTGC
>JACQLI010000069.1 GCA_016204125.1 Candidatus Omnitrophota bacterium | reverse complement strand
GTTACAGTCCGATCTTCATGGCGACATGTAGATCCCAATAGAAATTTTGGGACGTCCGCTAAGAATTATGGCGGATCAGTAGCCACTGGTTGTACGTGGTGAAGTAACAGAATGTCGGTCCCTATCTGTCGTGGGCGCAGGAATCTTGAGGGGGGTTCTTCCTAGTACGAGAGGGCCGGAAGGAACGAACCGCTTGTGTGCCTGCTGTTCTGCCAAGGGCAGTGCAGGGTAGCGAAGTTCGGAATGGATAAGCGCTGAAAGCATCTAAGCGCCAAGCCATCCCCAAGATAAGGATTCCCAACCCGTCAGGGTTCAGAAGGCACCTCGAAGACGACGAGGTTGATAGGCAGGAAGTGGAAGCCCCGTAAGGGGTGGAGCTAACCTGTACTAATCGGCCGTTCGGCTTGACAGTTTTGTCTTACATTCTGCCGAGACTAATTTCAGTTGATTATGAGTTTTGAATTCAGAACTTATCAATTTTTCTCGGTGACCATACCGGAGGGGCCACACCCGTTCCCATTCCGAACACGGCCGTTAAGCCCTCCAGGGCCGATGGTACTGCCTGGGCAACTGGGTGGGAGAGTAGGTCGTCGCCGGGTTAATTTTATGCTATTCTTTATGGGGTAAAATAGCAGCCATGATTCGAACCGTCCTCTACGGAATTCTCTTGGGAGTCTTGGGTTACGCTATCCTTTTATGGAAAAGAATGGCCAAGTCTCCTTTTCCCCATTCCAAGCCAAGCTCGAAAATAAATCAAAGATATCGATCCAGAAATCTGAAAGAGCCGTGGGTTCAAGTCTACGAAACGGCTTCGCAGGAAGATGCCCGTCTCATTCAGATGCGGCTTCAAGAAGAAGAGGTTGAGTGCCTCCTTTATGAGCAGGGCAAGAAGGATATTTATGGAAATCCTTTGCAGGGCATTGGTATCGCCGTTCCTAAATCGTCCGTCCCGCTCGCTCAGAAAATTATCAGTCGAATGCCCGTCTAATCCCAGTGGATAAAATCCAAAAGCAACTATCTGTCTTTTTGGAAAACCGCCCTGGTGTTCTCGCCAAGGTTTGTTCCATCCTTTCCGAGGCAGGGATCAGCATTCTTGCCCTAGCGATTCATGATACCGTTGATAATGCCGTCGTCCGTCTGCTTGTAGATAGTCCAACGAAAGCCCTTCTCCTTATGGAAGAAGAGGAGTTCTACGTTTTGGAACAGACCGTAGTCGTTCTTGAGATTTTGAATCGTCCCGGAGAACTGACCCATATCGCCCAAACCCTTGCCCAAGCCGATATCAATATCGCTTACGCCTACTGTACGGCGAGGCCCGACCAACATTCAGGGTGTCTGGTTTTGAAAACCGATAACCCCGAACGCACTCTTGAAGTTTTAACCCGTTAAACCCTCCCTAGTTGGCCAGTGACCCCCGCTGTCTCCATTCATTCTCTGACTAAGTTTTACAGGAAGTTCAAAGCCCTCGATCAAGTTTCCTTTGAAGTTGAGGAGGGAGATTTTTTTGGTTTTTTGGGTCCTAATGGAGCGGGCAAAACGACCACCATCAATGTTGTTACCGGCCTCGCCAACTATAAGGAAGGAGACGTTAGGATTTTTGGTTACAACGTTCGCTCGGATTACCGAAAAACAAGGGCTTTAATCGGACTCGTCCCACAAGAATTTAATTTTGACCCCTTTCTTTCTGCCGAACAAATCCTTCTTTTCGAAGGGGGCTATTTCGGATACCCATGGAGAGAGGCGAAGAAAAGAGCACAGGAACTCTTGGAATCCTTCGACCTTGCAGAGAAAAGAAAAGAGGGGTACAAGCGGCTTTCAGGAGGAATGAAAAGAAGGCTCCTTATCGCCCGAGCCCTCATGCATCGGCCCAAGATTCTCATTCTTGATGAACCGACAGCAGGAGTAGACCTTGAGCTTCGTCACCGTCTGTGGGATTTCCTGAGGCGTCTCAACAGGGATGGAACGACTGTCTTTTTAACAACGCACTATATTGAAGAAGCCGAAAAACTTTGTAACCGCATCGGAGTCATTCACGAGGGGAAGATCATCGCTCTTGATCCTACCGATGTCTTGATTCGCAAGATGGCGCGTGATCGAGTCGAGCTCTTTCTCAAAAAACCTCTTTATGAACTTCCCAGAGAGCTTGTTTCACTGGACGTGGCCCTTCGGGACAGCGGCCGAAAGCTCCAGTTTGAAGAAAAGGAAGAAGTGGTGCCAAGGGTTCTTAAGGCACTTCATGAAAAAGGATATGAAATTGAACATATCGATGTCAGGCGGCCCACCCTCGAAGACGCATTTTTGAAACTCACGAAGAAGGAAGTTCATTTCGATATCGACACATGAAATCCCTGGTTGGTTTTAGGACTCTGGTTTGGCGAGAAATCTACAGGTTCGTCTCCGTCTTCACGCAAACGATCTTCCCGCCCGTTGTTTCAAGTTTTCTCTACATCTTTATCTTTGGCCTCTCGCTGGGAGAGCGAATCGAAACGGTACACGGTTTTCCTTATCTTGTTTTTTTAATCCCCGGCCTTGTGATGATGTACGTGATTGAAGGTTCCTATAGCAACACCTCAAGTTCGCTTTTTATCTCTCGCTGGGCAAATAACATCGAAGAGCTTCTTGTTACCCCTCTTTCTTATTTTGAAATGGTCCTGGCTGTCTTGATCGGAGGACTTGTCAGGAGCCTTGTGACGGCAACAGGTGTTTTTCTGGTCTCGCTTTTCTTTGTCAGGTTCCCAATCGCCCACCCTCTCGCAGTTGTTTACTTTGTCGTTCTCGTTTCTTTAAGCTTCTCTTCTGTAGGGATGATTGTGGCGCTTTTTGCCGAAGAGTTTGAACATCTTTCCATTTGTACAACTTTCGTGATCACTCCGCTTATCTTTTTTGGCGGCGTCTTTCATTCCATAGAGATGGTGCCAAGCGCTATCAAATGGCTCACCGTTTTTAACCCCATGTTCTATATGATTAACGGACTCAGGTACGGAATGCTTGGAATTGCCGACACGCCTGTCTTTTTGAGCGGGGCAATAGTCTTTGTGATTTTCATTGCACTTTTTTCCCTAACCGTTTATCTTTTCCGTATTGGTTTTAAACTTAGAAAATAGAATCTCATGCTTAGTACCTTCCTTTACCAAAAGAACAAACCCTTAGAGATCAATATCTCCCGGGCTCGAATGCTTCAAGCCATTCAGGAGAAGGAAATTGTTCTTTGGGTTGACCTCGAGGATCCTAACGAGTTTGAAAGCGACACGCTGGTAGAAATTTTTAATTTTCATCCCCTCGCTGTCGAAGACTGCGTCAGCGATCTTTCACAGCCCAAACTGGATGATTATGAGGAATATCTTTTTCTCGTCATGCACTCTGTCCACTTAAAACCCGATAATGGGCTTACCGCAACCGAGCTCGATGTCTTTCTTGGCAAGAATTATGTAGTGACTTTTCACAAGGAAGGGGCGAAGAGTATCGAGCAGGTTCGGGAACTTGTGCAGAAAAAACCCGATACCTTTATGGGACATGGGGCGGATCTTCTTATGCATACGATTCTCGATCACCTGGTGGATAATTACACGCCCGTTCTTGACCATTATGACAAGCGGATGGATTCGATTGAAGAAGAGATGTTCAACAACCCCTCCAAGAATTACCTCGCAATGGTCTTACAGGTTAAACGCGATATTTTCCAGCTTCGGCGTATTGTGGTGCCGCAACGTGACACCCTCAACTTTCTTACCCGAAACCCCACAGCCTTCATCAAGCCGAAGCACATGATGTATTTCAGGGATGTGTATGATCACCTTTTTAGGGTCTACGGGATCGTAGAAGGGCTTCATGAAATGATTCCGAGCGTTTTACAAGTTTACTTCTCACATTCTTCTCACACCTTGAATGAAGTGATGAAACGGATGACCATTCTTGCGACACTCAGCATGCCCGTTGTGATGATTGCAAGCATCTATGGAATGAACTTTAAGTTCATGCCCGAACTGGATTGGCAGTATGGATATTTCCTTTCCCTTGGGCTTATGTTTCTCGTTTCCATCATCATGCTTATCTGGATGAAGTTCAAGAAATGGATTTAACCCTCCACCTTAATCCTCCCCCCACAGAGTGGGGGGAGGTACGGAGGGGGGCACTTTACGGTATCGGTCTTAAAGAAGCTGAAAAAATCATCGCACGATACGGAGAATCTCCTTATCGTGCAAGGCAGCTTGTTGAATGGCTTTATCACAGGCACGTTGAAGATTGGCAGGGGGTGTCGAATCTCCCCAAATCTCTTCTCGGAAAGTTAAAAAGGGAATTTCTCCTCAAAAGTCTTACCCTTAAAGAGTCAGTCAAGTCTCACGCAGGCCAATCGGTCAAATTCCTCTTCGAAACACAAGACCATCATCTTCTTGAAAGCGTTTTGATCCGTCAACAGGGGCGGGAGACCGTTTGCGTTTCAACCCAGCTTGGTTGCAAGATGAAATGCGTTTTTTGCGCAAGCGGAAGATCGTTCAACCGAAGTCTTATGGCAGGCGAGATTGTTGAGCAAGTGGTATGGGTTGAAAAAAATCTAGGCAAGCGGGTCAGCAATGTCGTTTTTATGGGGATGGGAGAACCCCTGGATAATTTTGAGGCGACGATGAAGGCTCTTGAAATTCTTCAGGCAGACTGGGGATTTAGACTGGGGGCAAAAAGGATTACCGTTTCAACCGTAGGCCTTACCCCTAGAATCGAAGAGTTCGTAAAACGAATGGGGGGACGAGTGAGGCTTTCCATCTCTTTACACGCGAGCGATGAGAAAAAGAGAAACGAGCTTGTCCCGATCAATCGCCGTTATTCACTTCGGGGTCTGGTGAGAACTCTCACCAAAATTCACGAAAGACTGAAGCGAGAGATCACTTTTGAATACACACTTTTGGAGGGAGTCAACGACACACCCGAAGAAGCGAGGGGGGTGGTCACAATTGCAAAGCCCCTCAGAGCCAAGGTGAATTTGATTCCTTATAATCCTATTCGGGAAGAATCGTTCAAAAGGCCTTCAAGAGAAAGGGTCGAGAATTTCCGAGAAATCCTTCTCAAGGCTGGAATCAGGGTTACGGTCCGTCAGACTGCAGGCCGAGATATCGATGCCGCCTGCGGCCAGTTACGGTTGGATCGGGAGGGAATTGACTAATTACTTGGTTTAGAGTGACGAGGAGTTTTGGGACGTTTTGGAGGCCATTCTGCCAAGATAATCATTGTAAGGAGCAGAATAGCCATCGCTCCAAGCAGGATCCAATTACCAACAAGAGGACTTTCCATCAGCTATATCTGCTCCTTCTTAGCCAAAGCGCGAATCCGAAAAAACCTAGGAAAAGCATACAGCCAACAATAAAGAAGATCAAGTTGAATCCCTTCGGATTAAGGGCATTTCCAAGAATGAAGGTTGCCCAAACAATGTTAGCACTGTTAAGAGCGGTCCTCTCAACAATATCAAGTTGTCTATCATTCAGCATGACTTAATTCAGGGTATTTTTTATAAATTTCATCGAGTTTGTGCGAAAAGAAGCCGTCTGTGAGAGCATCGATTTGAGCAGTGAGCTCATCAACGCGAAGGAGAAGATCAAAATATTCTTGGCTAGGAGCTGCCGATGTTAAGAGAAAAAGTTGCATCTGTATCCTTCGTCTTTCAAAATAGATTCGGGTGACTTGGCTTAAAATGGATTCGCGGAGCTCAACTAAAAGTTTTGCCCGCGAGTCAATCGAGGTTTGGGCTGTTGAGTAAAGGAGATCCCCAAGCTCCCAGTTAACGCCAAAATCCCACCCTTTGTCGCCCTCTTGAGGCCCAACGATAAATCGATCAGGCTCATTGGTGCTCCCCCGGTCAATATCGACATTCTCACTCAGGGAGAAATCCTTCCCAAAACTAAGATCGGGAATCAAAGCGCGAAGCCGAGAAGCCAAGTGCCAGCGCTTAATCTTTGTGTTTCCCAAGTTTCCATATCGGATAGCCGCCCTCTGAACCTCCCGGATCGCGGGCTCAAGAGAGATGATTTTCCGAAGCAGATCCATTCGCTCAGGCGACGGAATAAAGGAAGGTTGCGCAAAAGGAGTCTCAAAAGGTGTGAGAATCGATTCGTAAACTTCACCGCCGCTAACGACCAGGAGGACCTCTTCATCCTTTTCTTTAAGGTAGCGGAGGGTCATGGAAGTAGAGGGCCGAGTAGTTCCTATAGAAAGATCTTCCCAACGTCTGGTGCTGGTGAGAAATCTAAAGACGCCACTCGGCGACGCAGCAATGAGCTGATTTAGCCTGTCAGAATAAACCAGGTCTGCAATCCCCTTGTCTCTAAGCCCGCTGTCAGGGAGCTTCTCCCAACTTATTCCGCCATCACGAGTTTCGTAAACACCCTCAAGAGTTCCTACCCAGATTCGGTGAGGTTCTTTTGAGGAAAATGTCACCGAAGTGAAACGTGGCATAGGCAGCGTCTCTTCAAATTCATCCGAATCATTATCCATCAGAGATTCCAATTCCTCTTCTGAGAAGAGAGGCAGGGAAAATCCTGATTCAAAGGTTTCGCCGTCATCTTTTGAAAAAAAGAGCTCTCGTTCGGTTGCAAGAAATAAGAGGGGAGACTCTGTTGAGAGAAAGTCAACGAGTTGAACGCTCTGATTCTCAGGCCACCTGTAGGGGCTGAGCCAGCTCTTTCCTTCATCGCGGCTTATTAAGAGTCCTCGATTCGTTCCTAAATAGAAAGACGTAGGTTTCGCGGGGTGAATGGCGAAAGAGTATATTCGGCTTTCAGAAGAGCGATTTTCGTTATAGATAAGTTTTGAACGCCCCTTCCTCAAGTCTATTTCAAAAAGCTCTTTTTCGGTGACGACAAAAGCCCGATCTTGGAGATGAGGATGGAGGATAAGTTTTCGAGAAGAGCCCGTCCCTCCTTCGAAGAAAAGAACTCGATTCCATTTTCCATGAATATCTCGGATATAAATCTCATTTTCAGAAAGGGCTACTGTTTCCGCGGGATTGGTTGGGTGAGAAGCGAGGTCGAGAAAAGAGCTATTCGTGACAGGCGAATCGACTCGGTTCCCAAAGCGAAACCCAAGAATAAGGGTTACTCCTAGGATGAAAAGGATTGTGAAAAGGTACTTATTTCCCATATGAATATGTCAAATATAGAATATAATATTAATTATATTTCAAATCCTGTCAAGGATTATTTTTAGTAGGGGACGGTTCTAAAAGGGACGGATTCAAATTGCAAATTGAAAGTGTCCCCCGCAGAACCGTCCCCGTTTAGCGTTTGAAGCGGCCAGGGTTACCTCATCCTTTCAAGGAAATCTGAGTTACAGAGGGGGTTCGCCACTCCCTGCTCGCCCCCTTTAAGACGGTGATTATAGGGTGTATAGCCTTAAGTAACATTGGCAGAGTTTAGCACAAATCAAGATATAACTTACTATTATCAATAGGCTTATGAATTCCTACCATCAATAAGATATATTTGGGGAATATCTTGAATTTTGACCGAAAGGCGGGTATCTTTGTACATTGCTAAAGGATCTTAAAAAGTGTTAAATAAACAGCAAATTTTGACTCATTATAACAAAAGCCCCCACCGAAAAGACTCCATAACCCGAGCTATCGAATGAGCTTTAAGAAAACAACTTCTCTCATTACTTGCGGTATTTTCGCCTTCAGCACGGTGGCGTGGTCTGCGCCCGAAGTTCCTTCAGCCTTTGAGATCAAAAACATTCCCCTCGTAGAACGGATTCAGATTCCTGAGTCTCTGGGCAGAATCGAAGAAAAGTACGCACCAACCCAAACGCTCGAACAGATTGACTTTCCAACCATCGTTCATATTCAAGACGCCCACGCCAGCTATGACGGCCAGAAAAAGATCAAAGAACTTCTCGAGTATCTCACGGGTGAGCACGGATTTAATCTTGTCCTTCTAGAAGGCGGCGCAGGAGAACTGGATCCAAAGGTCATGCGCTTCTTCACCGACAACTCTCTTAATTTCAAGATTGCCGACCGCCTTGCCAAAGAGGCGGAGGTCGGCGGTGCTGAACTTTTCCTGATCGACTCCACTTCTCCTTCTATTAAGGCTTTTGGCGTAGAGGAAGAAGAACTTTATTGGCGAAATCTACTCAACTTCAGGCAGGTGGTGGAGAAGAAAGAGGTTTCGGAAACCTTTCTCCTCCAGGCCAAAGCGGCTCTGAGCTCCTTAGGCTCCCACTATTTCAATCCAGCCCTGCACAAATTTCTTAAAGAATGGATGCTCTACCAAGATTCACAGGCAGAGCTTTTGAGGCATTTGAACGCGCTCGATAAAGCGGCCAAAGAGGAGCTTGACCTTGATCTCCATAACGTTGTGAATCAAAGAGACTGGCCCCAACTGATCCGTCTCTTTAAGGTTAAAGACATCGAAAAGGAGATAGATTTAAAGAAGGCAAAGCTTGAAAAGGATAGCCTTATTGACTGGCTTAAAAGTAAGGACATTGAAAAAGAATTCATCGATGGAATGGAAGCCTTCTTTGCAAAAGTTGACCTTGAAGCCACGAAAGAACCCAGAAAGTTCCTTGAGCTTTTCTTTGAAAGAGTGGAGCCTCTCGGTTTTAGCTTTAAAAATTATCCAGCGCTCTCTCCTTATCTTGCAAGCTACACGCTCCAAAAGGAGATCAATGCCCCCGACCTATTCTTAGAGACAGAAAAACTAACCGACCTTATTCTCGCAAAGCTCGCTGGGCGAGAAGAGGAAAGAAAACTCGTTTCGCTTCTTAAAGATTTTCTTCTCTTAAAAAGGCTTTTTTCACTTGAGCTTTCGCGTGAAGAGTTTAACCAGGTTCAACAGGAAAACGGGCATTTCAAACCATCCCAGTATGCGGCGAGCCTAACCGCCCTACAGGATGAGAAAGCAGCCCTTCATTTCTCTGATCTTGCGAGCGTTGACGAGGTCTTTAACCTCGCGCTTTCCTTTTATGAGGGAACGCTCAAACGCGATGACGCCATGACTTCCAATGCGCTTCGCATCATGCAGGAAACGAGTGAATCCAAAGCTGTCCTGATTACAGGAGGATTTCACTCTGAGGGCCTTACAGCCCATTTTAAGAATAAAGGAATTGCCTTTCTTGAAGTCACGCCAAAGATCTCCGAAGTCGGCGACACATCGAGGTATCTCAATGTCTTAATGGCAAGTACGAAGCTTCCTTCCCCAAGCGAATCCGAAATCAAAGCCCACCTCTTTTTAAGTCCGATTGTTTCAGATGGCTTTCCAAGCGACCTTAGGAGAGAGGCGCTTCGGACGGCGGCTCACAGCGAGCTCAGAACAGCAGCTGCTTTGGTAGGTGTTATGAGAAATGTGGTTGAAAGCGGGGCAGCCAACGCTGATGAACTTTTCGCACAATTAAGGAAGAACGCGAGGGAATCAGGCATTCGTATTCGAAGAAGCGAGAGCAATACTACGCTCATGTTAAGAATGATAGAAGTTAATTTTCCAAATGAATCTGCGGAAGTCATAACAGTAATTCGGAGTGGGCTTCCGAATTTGGGAAAGGCAGAAATCGCACCACTACCAAGAGAATTTAGAGTTCGTCCGCGCGAAAAGACAGAACCCCTGAGAATTCCAGTTGCTGACAAAACAACTCCTCCTCAACCAATCGCGATAACCCGCGCCGAGAGGCGGACGGAAATCCTAGGGAAGATCAAAGAGATAGGGAGTAGGGTAAAAGCGTTGCAAAATTATGCTGAGCCAGGAAGCGATCTTGCAGCCAGATTGAATCAAATAAATTCTTCAGCCGACAAGCTTGACGCCTTTGTTGCCGGCAAGGATTTTAAATCTAAAGAAGACTTCGAAAAAGCAAGAAAAGATGTTTGGGATATGCAGAATTCGGTTTTATAT
>JACQLI010000071.1 GCA_016204125.1 Candidatus Omnitrophota bacterium | reverse complement strand
AGCTTAATCATCGCCATTATTCTGACGGCCCTCTTGCGGTTGAAGCAAAAGCGGTATCTCCCGCACGTGATTTGGAGTAGCAGCGTTGCTATCGTGGTCAGTATTTTAACAGGGGTTGTCTTGCTTTCCCTTACCGAGTCGCTCCAAGGAGAGATCCAAACAATTCTCGAAGGTGCCATCTCACTCGTTGCCTGCGGAGTGCTTACGTATATGATCTTCTGGATGGATCGTCAAGGCCGCTTGATCAAATCAGAACTTGAAACCCAAGTCGAGGAAGCAGTCACTCAAGGTGAGCTCCTCGCTATTTTATTTCTGCCCTTTCTCGCCGTCTATCGAGAAGGAGCAGAAACTGCTCTTTTCCTAGTCGCCGTTGCTTCTCAAAACTCAGGCATCATTTCTTTTTGGGGCGGAATTTCTGGATTCTCCGCAGCTGTGTTAATTGCTATTGGCATTTTTATACTGGGAATGCGGATTCCGCTCCGCCCCTTTTTCCGTTCGACAGGCTTTTTCCTCCTTCTGGTTGCAGGAGGTCTTTTGGCGTATGGAGTCCATGAGCTTGGAGAAATTGGTTGGATCCCCCCCATTGTTGAACATGTCTGGGATATCAATTATCTCTTTAATGAAAAGGAGGGGTTGGGGGCCTTTGCAAAAGCGCTCTTTGGCTATAACGGGAATCCTTCCCTCACGGAGGTTATGGTTTATGCGGTTTATCTTACTGTGATCCCTCTTTTTCTCCGAAACAGGCAGCTTGCTGTTGCGTCGAATAAGGTGAAACCGTAGAATGTGGGTGGAACAACCGTGAAAAAAGATCTTACCTCTGAGATAAAGACGGAGCTCAAAGAGCGACTTCACGATAAGGATCTTAAACTTACCCATCCACGAGAAGTTATCGCGGAGAAGATCCTTTCGGCCAAGGCAGGGGAGCATTTTTCCGCCGACGAGCTTTGGGAAAAGCTTCGTAAAACTGCCAAAGGTGTTTCCAAGGCTACCGTTTACCGAACACTGAACCTCCTTGTTGAGAAGAAGATTGTCGAAGAACACGACTTTGGAAAGGGACAGAAATACTACGAACGGATGGTCGAAAGACCCCACCATGACCATCTGATATGTGTCCAATGCGGTCGCATCGTGGAATTTGAAAATGCAGAAATCGAACGGCTGCAAGAGGTTATAGCCAGAGAGTCGGGGTTTAAGCTCTCCTACCACAGCCATAAACTTTTCGGCGCCTGCCCCCGTTGCCGATCGAGACGCCAAGCCTAACTTTTTAGCCCTACCCTGTAAATTCAAAGGTTATTCACGCCGATAAAACTAGCGAGTCGTCGTCTCCTCCCTATGGTGGAAGGCGAAAGGTGTGTCTTTATCCTTTATGATAAGGGTTATCGCGATCGCGAATCAAAAGGGTGGGTGCGGCAAGACCACGACGACCATTAACTTAGGTGCTTGCCTAGCCCGTCTAAACCAGCGAGTCCTTCTGGTGGATCTGGATCCGCAAGCCCATACGACTGTGGGGCTTGGAATCCTTCCTGAGAAGCTTGATTGGACCCTTTACGACCTTTTCTGTCCAGAAGGGAAGAGGAGACCTACATGGGAGGAAGTAGTCTTACGGCTTAATCCTTATCTTTACCTCTGTCCAGGGGATCTCCGACTTCACCAGTTTGAAGAATTTTTTACCACCCATTCCCAAAAGGAGAAGCAGCTTAAATATCTCCTTTTCTTTGCTCTTTCGAAGCCGAAGCCCTTTGACTATATCCTCCTTGATTGTCCTCCCAATATGGGTCTTTTAACCCACAATGCACTGGAGGTATCCCAAGAAGTTATTATTCCCATTGAGCCCTCCTTCTTTTCTCTGCACGGTCTTGCGAAAATTTCTGAAACGCTCCAACGGGTGTGTGAAAAAAGGGGGCGTACCCACGAAACAAATGCATTGTTGACCTTATTTGAAACTCATGACCGTTTTGGCCAAGAAGTTTATGAGGAAGTAAAAAAATATTTCCAAGATCGACTTTTTCACACGGTAATCCATCGAGATGGAATCCTCCGTGAGGCAGCAGGGGCAGGTCTCAGTATTGTCGATTTCGATCCAAATTCAATGGGTTATCGCGACCATATGGGGTTGGCCACTGAAATTCTCGAGCGGAGATGGCGATCGGAGGCCACGGCCCTCGATACAGCAGAGGATGACTTCCTCAGACGTTCAGTGGGGCCGCGTCGTGTATCGGGAGGAGTTCTTTTCCAGTATTTAGCGCCCGAGGCAAAAGAAGTTTTTGTGGTAGGGGATTTTAATCAGTGGGTTGGGGTTCCGCTGCTTCGCCGCAATGGAAATGGCTGTTGGCAGAAAGTGGTTCCGTTGAGGAAAGGTGGTTATCGGTATAAATTCTTGGTAGACGGAGAATGGCAGTTGGACCCAGGGTCGTCTGAGAAGAAAGAGAATCAACATGGCAACTGGGACTCGTATGTTGAAATAAATGATTGAAGATAAAAGGCCTGACAGGAAGCTAAAACGTGGACTCGAAGATATTTCGCCTCTCTTTAAAAGCATTCCTCACTCAAACTCTCCTGTTATTCATCCCCCTTCCGTTTCCTATCAGGAAAATCTGTATGATGTCCAGTTTCTAACCGTTTGCGTACCCGACCATGAAGGGGATGCGTTTCTTGCCAATGCCTATTTGGCTTCGCAGATTGTGAGGCATGCAAACTTCTATGCCTCTCTTGTCTCAATCGTGCCTGGATTCAACACTCGGCCTTCGAGTCGATCGCTGGAAGCCCTGCCATCGTTGGAACTTTTGGACCCACACATATCACGGCTTGTGCTTTCGCATCAGGAACTTTGGAACTTTACCCAAAATGGTTCACAGGCCTTTCATAGAGAAGACTTAAATACTCCCCCTACAAATCAAAATCCTTTTCTTCTTTTTCTTGAATTTGAGCCGACCCACTTCCGTTCTTTGGCTCGAATCGCGCTCCTTTTGGATCGGGTTGTTCTCTTTGTTCAGCCTTTAGTCGAAAGCCTCAAGGAGGCTTATCGGATGATTAAAATTTTTTCGAGCCACAATCGTGAAATTGAATTTACTCTCCTTTTTCGCGGTCGAGCAGCCTCTAAAAGTTTAGAAGAGTTTCTCTTCGAGCAATTCTCGCTCATCACGTCTCGTTTTCTGGGTATTTCAGCTGTGTGGCTCGGCAATCTCGATTTTCCAGACAAAAAAAGCACCTACGAACAACAAATGGGGATTGCAGAATACGATCTTGCACCTGTTCTTGCAGCTGAAGGGCTTAAGAGACCTCTATCCCCAGAAAAGAGCCATCTCTGGGCAGAACTTCGCAAAATAGTCGAGAAGCAGTTACCTCATGGATCCCATCAATAGAATCCTTTTTGTTCGAGACACGATAGGCAAAATGTTCCCTCAGGCGGTAATATTCGAGGGAGTTCCTGGAGAATTAAAGTCACCCTACTCACTTTTTTTCCGTGATGGAGAAACTTTGATTTGGGCTGAAGTGAAGTTAGAGCCTTTTCGAAAGGATCAGATTTCGGATTATCTTTTTAAAGCGCAAAAAATCCAAACCTTTTCGCGTTCAGAAATACAAGGCATTCTTGTGGCTCCGCAGTTTGAAGCGGGGGTTCATGAGCTCCTTCATTTGATTCGCTTTCCAGTGCGAATCTTTCGTTACCGAGGAGCCCTGTCGTTAGCAGAAAATGGTGACCGGTATGGCGCCCCAGAAAAAATCATTCATGCCTCTAACCGTTTAAGTCGAGAAGAGTTACGGGAATTCATTCAGCTTGAGCTTGAAGTTGCGGTCAACCAATATAAATAAGCTTGAGCTTCTTTCATCCCTCCATTACAATCAAGCAAAATGCATACCATGGGAGTCCATGAAAGCCTTGAGGTTTTAAAGAAAGTTCAAGAAGTTGACGGTGAAATCCACAAAATCAAACGAGAACTCACCGAGATTCCTGAGGCCATTCACGAGCTTCAGCTCGAATTTGAAGCCGAGAAAGCTCGGATGAATGAGCTTGAAACTAAACTCAAACAGACCCAGCTTCGTCAAAAGCAAAAAGAAGGGGAGCTTGCTGAGAAAGAAGCGCTCATTCGGAAATACGATTCTCAGCTCACGCAGGTCAAGACCAATGCAGAATACTCTGCGCTACAGAAAGAAATCGGACAGATCAAGGCCGACAACTCCATGCTAGAAGATGCAATCATTACTATTCTGGATGAAGTTGAAAAGATTTATAAAGACGCACAGGAAGAGAAAGAAAGACTTGCTCGGATCGAAAAGGAATCTCAGGTAAGGCAAGCCGAACTCACCAAAAGAGCCGAAGAATTAAAGGTAAGCCTTGCCGGCCTCACCACCAAACGAGGAGAAATTATTTCCCAAGTCCCGCCCGAAATTCGAGATCTCTATGACAAGATCATCGAAAAAAAGGAGGGTCTCGCTCTTGTCCCCATTGCGGGCGATGACTGCGGGGCCTGTCGCATGGAAATCCGTCCCCAGCTTCTCAATGAAATCAGGCTCAAGGAAAACCTTGTTATCTGTGAACACTGCAATCGAATCCTCTACTCGAATTAACTAGTCTTTCCTTAGCCGTAATCCTCAATTTTCCCAGTCAAATCTAGGATTTTCTGCCCTCCCTCTGCCTTTGAACGGTGGGGGGAACCCCTTCCAATTTTCCCTGTTGACACCCTCTGAAAGCCGCTATATACTTCGGCCGATATATAAAGTGGGTCAAAGTGGTGGATAGTGGAGATTAACTAGGTAAGCTGATGTTCTACGGCGAATATTCGCACTCACTCGATAAGAAGGATCGCTTGATCATTCCCGCCAAGTTCCGCGAGGTGGTGAAGGAGCATTTCACAGAGAAGTTCTACGTTACCCGGGGACTTGATGGTTGCCTTTTTGTATTCACGGAAGAGGCGTGGAAGAGTCAGGAAAGGAAATTCAGAGAAATGCCTTTTACGCGGGGCGAGGCGAGAAAGTTTAACCGACTTTATTTCTCAGGTGCTTCTGAAGTTGTTTCCGACAAACAGGGAAGGATTCTTATACCCGAGTACCTGAAGCGTTATGCGGAGATTAAAGGGGACGTTGTGATTCTTGGCGTATCTGACCGAATTGAAATTTGGGCGAAGGAAAAGTGGCATAAGTTCTTTGAAGCGAATCAGGGAAGTTTTGAGGAGTTGGCAGAAAAGCTTGTAACCGAAAAAGAAAAATAGGAGGTGGAAATGTCTCAACACGCGAAGGTCGATTCGGCGGATGTGATCCGTTTTTCAGGTACACTTGACGCCCCTCAGATGGTGCGCATGAAATCCCGTCTCACAAGACTCCTCAATAGACACCCCAGACGTCTCCTCCTGGACTTTGGTGCAACTGAGCAGGTGAATTTAGCAGGTCTTGGAATTCTGGTCGACAGGCTAAGACGGTTAAACGGACACAGTGAGATTCTCTTTTCCAATGTCTCACCCCGAGTTCACCGAACGCTTGTTCGTGCCGGGGTGAATGGATTCCTCGCATCCTGAAGCCAAGTCACACGAACCTGTCCTTTTAGAGGAAGTTTTATCGTTACTGGATATCAAACCAGGGCAGGTTATAGTAGACGCCACACTGGGGAGCGGAGGACATGCTCGCGAGATTCTCAAGCACCTCGGACCTCAAGGGCGTCTCATTGGAATCGATCAAGATCCTGAAGCCCTCAAGCGCACCCAAGAAAATCTTAGAGACTTTCCCCAAATTGAATTCATAGCAGGCAATTTTTCAAAACTTGATCAAGTTCTCATCACACTAAATATTCATGGGATTCATGCCGTAATATTAGATGTCGGGCTTTCAACGGAACAACTCGAGGAAGCCCGTCGTGGTTTTAGCTTTTTGAAAGAGGGACCGCTGGATATGCGAATGGATCCTGGGAGCGGACTGACGGCCCGGGACTTGGTAAACGATCTTTCTCAGAAAGAGCTCGAAAAACTTTTCCGAACGTACGGGGAAGAGCGGTGGGCAAAAAGAATCGCCGGCACCATATGTACACACCGAGGCAGTAAGCCGATTGAGACCACGGCTGATTTGGTCCAACTGATCAAAAAAGCAGTACCCCGCCCCTTCCATTTCGGAGCACGTCATCCGGCCACGCGCGTTTTTCAAGCCCTGAGAATTCGTGTCAACCAAGAACTGGAATCGCTTCAAGGTGCACTCCCAAAGGCCTTCGAGGCGCTTTTCCCAGGTGGACGGCTTGTAGTCATCAGCTTCCATTCCCTCGAGGATCGGATCGTGAAGGAGGCTTTCCGTGCATGGGCGAGAGAGGGCAAGGCCCAGCTTCTGACCCGAAAGCCGATCCGTCCGAGCGAGGCAGAAACCCAGCGAAATCCCCGTTCTCGAAGCGCTCGACTCCGAGCGATCGAGAAAAAATAAAGCAGAAAAACAAAGGGGGAATTTCTCGTGAAAGGCCTTGGGAAAGTCTTGGTCGGGTTTTGTATTTTTACAAGTACACTCCTACTTTACGTTCATGAGAGAGTGGAGATGTTACGGGTATCTTATCGAATTGATCAGAAAGGTCGCCTTCTCTCCCAGAAATCAGAGGATCTTAGCAGGCTTACCTTTGAAGTCACTCATCTTCGTTCACCTCAAAACCTTGAAAAGAGACTCCAGGAGCTGAAAATCCCCCTTACTCGCCCGAAGGAGATTCAGGTTTTGTCTATTCCCGCACTACCTGTTCCGTCCGAAGTGAAGTCCATCGGCGTCTCTCAACCTTCCCACAAGCTTTTTGACTTTCTCGGACAGTGGATTCAAGTCGCCCAAGCGCGGACCATTTCGGAACGAGATTGAAGTCGGGTCGGATTTCTCCCGAACGCACTCGATTTCTAAGGTTTTTCCTCCTTTCGGTTTTTCTTATCGTTAGCTATCAAATTACCCAGCTTTCTCTTTTTCATAACTCTCCTTTGGTCGAACGGGCCATGCAGCAGTATCGGCTTGTTGTCGACATACCTCCTCTTCGGGGAGCGATTCAAGACCGTAATGGCCAAGGATTAGCGATTAATCTGAGGGTTCCCTCCCTTTATGCCGTCCCGCGCATTTTAAAGGCTGAGGAGAAAGAGGATTTATCTAGACAGATTGCAGAACTTCTTTCTCTTTCGCATTCATTTGTAAGAGAACGGTTGAATCGAGATAAGTCCTTCGTCTGGATCAAGCGTCGTATCACCATTGAGGAAGCGAAAAAAATTGAAGCCTTGGGCCATCATGCGCTTGGAATTCTTTACGAATACAAACGTTTTTATCCCCATGGCCAGCTTTTGGCCAATCTTCTCGGTTTTACCAACGTTGATGGTCAAGGTCTGGAAGGGATTGAACGGATGGTGGATGGGGAGCTTCGTGGTAAGCCTGGCAAGCGCTACACACGCCGTGATGCGTTAGGGCGTGAGATCAAAGCATTTGAAGATCGATCAATTCCAGCTCTTGATGGCCGTCGAGTAGTTCTGACAATCGATCGGTATCTCCAATACGTTACTGAAAGGGCGCTTGAGCGTTCTTATCACGAGTGGAAGGCAAAGGGGGCCGTCGCCATTCTCATGAATCCTCACACAGGAGAAATCCTCGCTATGGCGAATCGACCCACCTTTGATCCGAACTCTCCAGGGGGTTATCCCTTTGAAAACTATCGAAACCGAGCCCTCACTGACATGTTCGAGCCAGGTTCCATTTTCAAGATTGTTACCGCAGCGGGTGTATTAAGCGAGCGAAAGGTCAAGATGAATGAAATGTTTGATTGTGAAAATGGTGAATGGACGTGGGGGTCAAAAACTCTCCATGATGTCCATAGCTACGGCCTGCTTCCTTTTCCTGACGTGTTCGTTAAATCAAGCAATATCGGTACAGTCAAGGTCGCATCGCGCTTAGGCCCTGAGAAGCTTTACCACTACGTCAAATTGTTTGGATTTGCAGAGCGGACGGGAATTGATCTCGACGGTGAGGCCTCAGGATTCATTCGGCCCCCTGCTCAGTGGTCTAAGACCTCACCTTACGCGATCCCAATCGGCCAGGAGGTGATGGCAACGCCTCTGCAACTTGCTAGAGCTATATCCTTTGTTGCCAATGGGGGGCATCTCGTAAAACCGTATGTGATCGATCGAATAGAAGACGTTCATGGCATCACTTTGAGTAGACACACCGCTCAGCGTAAGGGTCCTCAACTAGAACCTCAGATTGTAGAGGTCTTGAAAGAAATCCTCTGGAGAGTGACAGAAGAAGGAACGGGTAAGAAGGCACGTGTCAACGGGGTTCCTGTTGCTGGCAAAACGGGAACTGCGCAGAAAATTTTAACAGGCGGCAAAGGCTACTCCCATTCCAACTTCATCGGATCCTTTATCGGTTTCGCCCCCGCTGACCACCCGTTCCTAGCCATGGTGGTTATGATTGACGATCCTCACCCCTCCTACTACGGGGGGACTGTTGCAGCTCCCGTGTTTAGCGAGGTCATGGAAGCAGCCCTCGCTCATCTCGGTTATACTCCTTAACAAGTCTTCTCGATCGAGTCCACCAATTCTTTAGTAGCGCCGCGTTTGTAAAGAAGATCAAGTTCAACAAGACCTGCGGGACTTGTGACATTCACTTCGATCAATCTCCCTTGGCGAACATCGATTCCGACAAAATAAAGACCTTCACGAACCAAGATAGGTCGAAGTTCATTGACAATTTTTATCTCCGTAGGAGTAACAGAACATTTTTCAAAACGTCCACCCAAACTCAAGTTACTTCGGAATTCACCTACTTGCGGGACTCGAGCGAATACACCTAATATTTTTCCTTTCCAAAGAAGAATTCTCTTATCGCCTTGATTTTTTGGATCGGGAATGAACTTCTGGGCTACAATCGCTTGGGTTTCTTTAAGCGTTGCTTTTTTCAGAAGTAAGTAGTCATCCCGTCTGTTTCTTCTAAAAAGAAAAACACCTTTCCCCCCTTTTTCGTAGAGTGGTTTTACAACAAGATCAGAACGGATTTTCTTCTGAAAGGCCACTATTTCATCAACTTTTGACGAGACAAGAGTAAGAGGCGACCCACGTGAAAAAAGGAGGCCAAAGAGTTTTTCATTGGCGTTTCTAATTCCTCGTGGCGAATTGATAACAACAGTCTTTCGAGCTACCCCTTCTAAGAGATAGGTTAAGGCCAAATAGCCTCCATCAAACGGGGGATCTTTTCGAATAAAAACCGCATCAAAACCCGCAAGGTCATACGATTTCTCAACTCTCTTGTGATATTTTTGACCACCAAGAGGTTTGAGAAGATAGCCGCGCGCCTTCACTCGACCGGAGACTAACGAGACATTGTCTGCAGGAAAAAGGAATGTTTGATGGCCTCTTCTTGCCAATTCTCTTAATAGGCAAAGAGAAGTATCCCACTCTAAATCTAGCTTTTCGAGGGGGTCCATAACGAAGGCAAATCGTTTCATATTTTATGGTACGATGGTATATCGTTATATCATGAGCACACTTACAGGAGAACAGGAATCTAGGCTGATTGAGTCAGAGGAGGAGCTTTATACCTTCTTCCAACCCTTTGCGAAGCCGACAAGTGAAAGACGGGTCGGGGTCGAATGTGAATTCTTTGGAATCGAACGTGAGACTGGAAAAGCTCTTCCTTATCTAGGCCCACGCGGGATCGAAGCGATTCTCTGCCGCCTTGCCGCAACCTTCCACTACGAACCCCTTTTAGAAGAAGGACACGTGATTGCTCTAAGAAAAGAGAGTAACTGGATCACACTTGAGCCAGGGGGTCAAGTCGAACTGAGTGCCCCACCTGTCCAAACCGTATTCGAAATTGAGAAGCAGCTCCAGACGTTTGCTAGGGAACTTCGGGAAATAGAGACGTACTTTCCAGGCATTGCCTGGCTTTCGGTCGGTATCCACCCTTTTAGCAGACTCGAAGAAATGCCATGGGTGCCTAAGCGTAGGTACGAGCTTATGGCTTCTTATTTTAAGACAAGAGGTCCTTTGGCACGCGAGATGATGAAGCGTACGGCTACCAATCAAGTTAATCTCGATTTCCCTGATGAGAAAACTGCCATATCACAGTTTCGGGTTATTTTTGGAATCACATCTGTTGTCTCGGCCATGTTTGCCCATTCTTCGTTTTCAGAAGGCAGGCCAAACGGATTCCTAACGCGTCGAGTCCACATTTGGAATGAGACCGATTCTTCGCGCTGTGGTCTCCTGACAGAATTTGCCAGAGAGGGAAAGAGTTTGCGTGACTATGTGGAATATCTCCTTGAGATGTCGATGATTTTCATTGTGAGAAACGGAAAATGGATTCCAATGGAAGGGTTGTCTTTTAGGAAATATCTCAGGGACGGAAAAGGGGATTATCGCGCTACACTTGCAGATTTTGAACTTCATTTAAGCACCGCCTTTCCCGAAGCCCGCTTCAAGCATTACCTCGAAATCAGAGGAGTGGATGCTCAAAGGTTTTCATTGATCCCTTCGGTAGCAGCCTTTTGGAAAGGGATTCTTTATGACGAAGGGATCCGAGAAAAGGCTTGGGCTTTGGTTCGCGACTTTACTCCAAAAGAAAGACTGACACTTCACTTAGCTGTTCCGAAAGAAGGGCTTAAAGCAAAGGTAGGTAAGATCCAAATTTGTGAGCTTGCTCAGGAGCTTTATCGTCTTTCCTGTGAAGGATTAGGCCGTCAGGCATCGCGAGACGCAGAAAGCGAGTGTGTTTATCTGGATCGTCTCTATGAAGAAGTCCTTAAACCTTATCGTTCTCCTGCCGAAACTCTTCTTGAGAAGTGGTCGGGCGAATTAGACAAAACTCCTAGCCGTTTGATTGACTACCTCAAAATTTAGAGATTCCAATGAGAATGTTCGGTCTTGAAATCAGATTCCCGAGAATATTCTGGAGCGGAAAGGAAAGGCGACGTGCTGAGCGCGAAAGAGTCTTTGAAGCTTTATATGTCGACTACCGGTGCGATTCTCCTCCTCTTAGCGGGAGCGGTGAAGGAAAGGACGTATCGGCTGTTGGAATTCGATTTGCTTGCGAACAGAAATTACCAAAAGACGCCGCCTTGAGACTTCGACTTCGTTTCACGCCTGGATCTGTAAAAAAAGATTCTGTTGAGATACGTGCAAGAGTCGTTGATTGTTACAAAAAGATTGGACATGGTCGTTACCGCGTGGCTTGTGATTTTCAGGAGCTTGATTTAGTAAGTCAATATACGATTAAATCTTTTGTCGAATGGCTTAAGGCGAGAAGAGCGAAGAATCTTTTCTTCCGATGGCGGATGAAGGGTGAAGAAGAGTAAAATTATTTTTCTTCGGGATATAGCACAGTCTGGTAGTGCGCTGGGTTCGGGACCGTGAAGTCGCGCGTTCAAATCGCGCCGCCCCGAGATTTTTTGTTGGCGCGATTTGAAGAGGTTTCCCGAAGGGACTCCGCAGGAGGCCCTGAGGAATCCTCGCAGGTCCTCCTGCGAGGGCAAATCCTGCCATCCCTTAGCCTCCTTTAGCCAGTTTTAGTCAAACAAGACTCATTTTACCCAGACCTTGACAGAAGGAGACTTATGTGGCATATTTTGGCTAACAATAGATAACATTATCGTTCTTTCATTAACTTTTGATAGCTGAAAAGGGCAAACGGTCTGAAAGGATCGGGCGCAAAGCTAGAGGCCCTTGAAGCAGTGGATCCACTGTTTCAAGGGTGGCTCGGCCGCCAGCGGGATATTCGATATGAAGATGAGAGCCCATCCTTTTGGATGGGTTTTTGTTTTCAAAGAGATTCGTAGAGATGATAAAAAAGACTTTCCTAACCATAGAACAGGTAGCTGAACGCTTCGGAATCAATTCGACAACGGTTTATCGTCTTGCCCAGCGAGGTCTTCTTCCCGGATTCAAAGTTGGTTCCCAGTGGCGTTTTAGCGAAGAGATGCTTGAGTCGTGGATTGCTGCACAGGTAAACGGAAAATATCCAAGACCGAAAGACTCCAATGGAAAATAACCCTGTCAAGGTCTTGCTCTTAGAAGATAATCCCCGCGATGCCCAATTGGTGCGGGAGGCCCTTGCCAGAACAAGGGACTCTTCCTTCAGTCTTGAGCAAACTGATCGATTGTCTGTTGCCATTCAACGTTTGACATCGGGCGGAATCGATGTAGTTCTCACTGATCTTGCGCTGGCTAATAGACAAGGCTTATCCGCTTTCCTCCGCATCCGCGCTCACGCATCGAGTGTGCCGATTGTGGTGATGGCTGATACCTTGGAAGATCAAAGACTAGCAGTCAAGGCTCTTCATGAAGGCGCACAAGACTTCTTAGTCAAGCGAGAATTTGACGAAAAAACAATCTCACGAGTTATCCGCCATGCCATCGAGCGTAAACAAGCTGACAAGGCGTTAGAAAAAGCACAGGCTCAAACCGACCTTTTGCTTGCATCGCTCCCCTCGATCTTGATTGGTTTGAATCCGAATGGTCTTGTCACCCACTGGAATCAAGTTGCGGAAACGACCTTTGGAATTCCAGCAGTCGATGTCATCAATCAATCCTTATCTCAGTGTCGGATCGGATGGGAGTCTCAAAAAGTCCTGGCGGCCATTGAAGATTCCAAGACAAAAAAAGGATCCTTCAGACTGGATGACATACGTTACAGACGCCCCAATGGTCAGGAAGGGTTACTGGGTTTTACCATCATTCCTCTCAATGGGGGAGATACGGGACAAGGTTTGGGGCTCCTCCTCTTTGGGGCTGATGTCACAGAACGTAAGCGACTCGAGCAACTCAAGGAAGAATTTGTCAGTACCGTTTCCCACGAGTTACGTACTCCGCTGGCTATGATTAAGGAAGGAGTGACACAAGTCCTGGATGGAATTCTTGGCGAGACCACCGCAAAGCAGAGACAATTTTTATCCATCTGTCTTGAAGCGATCAATCGCTTAGGGCGTGTGGTCGACGAACTCTTAGATATCTCCAAGATTGAGGCTGGTAGGCTTCAGCTCAAAAGAGAGCTTATTGATATTGTGAGTTTAGCTAAGGAAGTCAGCTCGGCTTTTCATTCTCAAGCCCTCAAGAGGAGTTTGAAGATCAAGACAAACTTTTCCGAAGCGAGAATCGATCTTTATGCGGACAAAGATAAAGTGATTCAGGTGTTTACCAATTTGATAGCCAATGCCTTAAGATTCACTGCCGCAGGATATGTCGAAGTTGCCCTGGTCACTAAGGAGCACACAATCGAATGCAGCGTTTCAGATACGGGTCAGGGGATTTCAGAAACAGACTTTCCAAAAGTCTTTGAGAAATTTCAGCAATTTGGCAGAACTGCAGGTCCTGGCGAAAAGGGGACGGGTTTAGGGCTTGCGATTTGCAAAGCCATTGTTGAGCTCCATGGCGGAAAAATTTGGGTAGAAAGTCAATCTGGCAAGGGCACAAAATTTACATTCACCTTACCGAAATACACGACTAAGCAATTATTTAGGGAATATGTGAGCAACTACTTAAAAGAGGCGGTCGAAGAGGAGGTGTTTTTATCTATTTTAACCTTTGATATCGAGAATTTCGAAGCGCTGAGGGAAAAAATAGGTGAAGAAAAAGCCACTTTGATAGTGCGTGATTTAGAAAATTTGATCAATAGCTGTCTTCGCCGTAAAGCAGACGTCGCTATCAAACATGCCCACGCTATTTTAGTTGTACTCCCAGCAACGGGTAAGGATGATGCCATGATGGTTGCAAAAAGGGTACGTGCGGCTGTTGATACCTATGTATCCAGCAGGGGTGTTCACGAGGAGATCCGTTTGGTTTATCAGATTGCGAGTTACCCTGAAGATGGAAAGACAGCCGACGAACTTTTGAGAGAGTGGTGAAATCAATGAGAATCCTGATTGCCGATGACGAGAAAGAAATTGTCGCATTCCTCAAAGAGGCGTTGAGTGCCGAAGGTCACATGGTGGATACCGCTCTCGATGGTAAGAAGGCCTTAGACCTGATCAAACAAAACCGCCATGACGTGATATTCGTGGATCACAATATGCCAGAGAAGACAGGGTTGGAACTCGTGAAATACATAAAGGAAAATAAACTCAGGGTAAGGACAGTCATGATGACAGGTTACCCACTTATGAAGGATTTTTTCGCAAAGTCAGCAGGTGCAGACGAATACTTGGCTAAACCTTTTAAGCTAGAAGATGTAGACTGTATTATCAATAAGTACAGCAACGGAAACCAATGAAAGGGGATTCGCTGGAGAGAAATGACTAAGAAGATATTGATTGTAGAAGATGAAACGGACATGGCGTTACTCGTAGAGTCGAGATTAAAGGCAAGTGGATACGATGTGATCAGTGTTGGCGATGGTCAGGCAGGGTTTGAGATGGCCAAGAAAGAAAAACCGGACTTGATGATCTTGGATCTCATGCTTCCCAAAATGGATGGGCACAAGGTGTGTGGACTCCTGAAGAAGGATACGCGATACGCAAAGATCCCGATCATTTTGTTTACAGCGCGGGCGCAGGAGGGAGATAGAAAACTTGGCGAAGAGGCTGGAGCCGACGCCTACATTACCAAGCCTTTTGAAGCGAAGGTGCTTTTGGACAAGATCCGAGAACTTCTGGGAGATTGACGATGGCTCTAGCAAAACAGAAAAAGTCCTTAGGCGAGAGTCTTGTTGATGAAGGAATCATTACCCAAGATCAACTCGCGCAGGCGTTGACGGAGGAGAAAAGGTCCGGCCAACGTTTAAGGAAGGTCATCGTCAAGATGGGTTTTGTTGATGAAAATGACCTCGTAGTACTTTTAGCTGCCAAATTGGGGGTGCCGAGGATAGAACTTGCGAACTATTTGGTGGATCCAAAAGTTATCGAATTGATTCCAGAGGAGCTTGCCCGAAAATACGAACTCATTCCTATATTAAAAATAGGTGACCGACTCACTTGTGCAATGGTAGATCCTTGGAATGTTTTTGCCTTAGATGAGTTGAGGGCGAGGACTGCTCTTATCATTGAACCAGCCGTGGCAAGTGAGGGAGAAATCAAACAGGCCTTGCAGGAGCACTATGGTGCTAAGGGATCGATCGAAGAAGTCATTCGCTCCATTGACGGGGAGAAGTTTCAGCTTAAAGAAGGGAAAGAAGTTGATGTTAAAAAGCTCGAGGGGATTGTTAAAGAACCTGTTGT
>JACQLI010000068.1 GCA_016204125.1 Candidatus Omnitrophota bacterium | reverse complement strand
CTCCAGAACGTAGAGGAAATCTTTTTTTCTTCAGCTTTCCAAGCGCCTGGATTTGTTCCTTAAAAAATTGGGCATCCTCGAAGCGAAGTTCCTTTGCTGCTAGAAACATTCGGTCCGTCAAATAATCCATAAAGCTCTTTTTTCCTCCCCCAAGAAATCTTCTCACCTCGTCCACAACTTGACTGTATTTGGGTTTCACCTCTGGTTTGATGCATGGGGCAAGACATTGGCCAATGTGATAATAGAGACAGGCTCGCTTGGGAAGAGTTCGGCACTTTCTGATAGGAAAAAGGGTATTGATCAAAGTTACTGCTTCCCTGAGAAGTTTTGCGTCCGTATAAGGGCCATAGTAACGGGCCTTACGGTCTGTTTGGTTGCGGGTAAGGTGAATTCTCGGGTAGGCATCACCTGTGATTTTCAAAAGGGGGTAACTCTTATCATCCTTGAGTTCTTTGTTATAACGCGGCCTCAGTTTCTTGATGAGGTGGGCTTCAAGGAGAAGGGCGTCGATCTCGGTTGGGGTCTCCACATAATCGAGATCGTGAACTTTTGAAAGAAGGACCTGAACTTTGGGAAGATGGCCTTGATTTCTGAGATAAGAGGCGACGCGTTTCTTGAGAATGCGGGCTTTGCCGATGTAGAGGATTTCACCTTCCTGAGATTTCATCAGGTAAACACCAGGCGCGGCGGGAAGGCTCTTTGCTTTTTGGCGAAAACTCAAGGCTCGGCTTACAATGGTTCTTCACCTACTTTCTCAAGTCTCTCATCCACGCCTCTACTCTGGCGGAACCAACGGATCGCTTCATGCATCTCGGGTACTCGAAAAAGAAAACAGAGTCCAAGATAAAGAAGAACGGAAAGCGTTACGCTTCCAAACACTCCGATCAATAGCCGAAACGTATCTCCACCGTTTGTCATGTTATGAATAACACCAAAAAGATACCACGAGAAGATTCCCATGATAAGGCTTGCCGCGAGAAGCCGAAGCGCCGAGGTAATGATCTCACGAATCGGAAAATCTCCAATCTTCTTTTGAAAGAGGTAGACTAAAAACAGAAAATTGAAAATCCCAGAAATAGAGGTCGCTAATGCCAACCCCCCTTCCCTGAGAGGTCTCATCAAAATAAGATTGAGAATAAGGTTGAGGACTAAGGCCAGAACCCCCGTCTTCATCGGTGTTTTTGTATCCTGCATGGAATAGAATCCTGTAACGATAAGCTTCTGGCCTGAGAAGGCGAAAAGCCCGATCGTATAACAAAGAAGAACGAAGGAGGTGCGCGCTGTTGAAAGGGCATCAAATTCGCCTCTCTCAAAAAGAAGTTGGATAATCGGTGTACGAAGCGCGATAAGTCCTGCGGTAGAAGGAAGAACAATAAAAAAAACTACCCGAAGAGAAAAAGAAAGCGCGCGCTTCGCCTCCTCAAGTTCCTGACGAGCCGTGTGACTCGAGACGGTGGGAAGAAGAGCGGTGCCCATTGCAATGGCAAAAACCCCCAAGGGAAACTGCATCAGACGATTGCCGTACCATAGGCTCGAATTAGCTCCTTCCCCCACCCAGAAAGCCAGAGTTGCGTCTACCAAGATATTGATCTGGGTAACCGCAAAACCGAGAACTGCTGGCAACACGAGATTTCCAATCTTGCGAAGACCTGGATGAAGAAAATCAAAAATCAGCTTGGGTCTAAAACCGAGTCGATTAAGAAAAGGAAGTTGGATCCAAAGCTGGATCACTCCTGAAACCAGTAAACAAATAGCCAAGAGGAAAACGCGATCCTCGGCCTTGGGTCCTCCTAGGGGACAGATCCAGATAACAGCCAGAATCCAAACAATATCCAGAATCGCTGGACCGAGTGAGGGCGAAAAAAAATGACGATGAGAATTCAAAATCCCTGCGGTTAAAGCACAAAGGGAGATAAAAAAGAGGTAGGGAAAAAGAACATGAAGAAGCCCGAAGGTTAAACGGATTACCTGAGGAAGCTCGAATGACTTGAGAGAAAGGGTGATAAAAACTTCTGCCAATAGGAGAAAGGTTACGAGCCCGAGCGAGAGAATAGTAAAAACAATGTTGGCGAAACGAAACGCTGCCTCTTTTCCTTCCTTTTCCAAGACCTCCGCATAAATAGGGATGAAGGCGCTAGAAAGCGCTCCTTCCCCCACCAGCCGCCGCATAAAGTTGGGAAGCATGAAGGCATAGATAAAAGCATCCCACTGCCAAGTGGTTCCAAAGCTCTTGGCGCTAACAATATCCCGAATCATCCCCAAGACACGGCTTAAGAGGGTGAACGCCCCAACAACCCCAGCCGCTTTAAGAAGCTTCCGTTTCATCGTTCACCTTTTTGTGTAATCACATCGGAGCACATCGGAGGCGTTACTGTGGGTGCCAGGCTGAGTCAGCATGGTTCTTGCAGTAACGCCTCCGACGTTCTCCGACGTTCTTTTATATTCTCCAAAGAGGGTGAAATACCTCCCTTTTTCTTTCTAGAGCTAGGAAGGCGATCGTCCGCCGAGGCGTTCGCGGAGGGACCATCCGAGATCGCCTCCCTTGACATGGATTCTCTCCCTATGATAGAGTTTCGGCCTCTTATGGCTAATGTTCATGCCGCGATCAAACAAATCCGAAAGGATGCTAAGAAAAGGGAGCACAACCAGGCTGTTCTTTCCGAGCTGAAAACCCTCTGGCGCAAGCTGAGCGGATTTGGAAAAGCTGATGCTGAGCAGGCCCAATTATTGGCCCATGATCTAGTTTCTAAGTGGGACCGGGCAGTTTCTGGGGGAATGGTTCCCAAGGGACGGGCAGACCGTAAGAAAGCCCGCATCGCCCTTTTTCTTAAGAAGCTCTCCCCGTCGCGTTAATAAGCCAGGTTTCTACTTCGTAACGCCCTTCCGCACGCCCTGATTTAAGCTTCCAATCCAACTCAAAAAGTCCTTCTAGAATCTCCTCGAGTTCCTTTAGAGAAAAACGACCGAGTTGCTTGGATTCCTTTTTTGCTTCCCAAAACCTCCTCAGCTGCCAATGGAGAAGACCGACCACTGCTGGGAAATCTCGAGCATTGATTTCAAGGAGATCATTCAAAATTTCAAGCGCCCTCGGAAGATTTTTATCAGACAGGGCTTGAACAAAATCGCCGCCTTCAAACTCTTCCAGCCGTTCCTCGAAAGCCTCTATACAAGAACGGTCGATTTCTTGTTTATCTCCTGAGTAAAGAATCAATTGTTCGAGAAGAGTATCTAAAAAAATAAATGAGTCTCCCACTTGAGAAATAAGACGGCCCAGGGCCTCGGGGGTGATTTTCTTCTTTGCCTGCTTAAGCTTCCTCTGGATGAAGTCGCTAGTGATCCTCTCTCCTCCGCCCCGCAGAAAAAAGACCTGACGTTTCTTCCCTATCTGAGTAAGAAGGGGGTGATTCTTTTCCAAGGATTCTGCTTCAAAAATGAAAAGAGTTTGGGGAGGCGGGCTTTCGAAGTAGTTTGCGAGAAGCTCGATTTCGCCTTTTTTGAACTGATCGGCATCCCGCAAACAAAATGCCTGGGCCTGAGTAAGAAAAGGCAGCGTTCTGGCTTCGGAAAGGATTGTCTCCAGCGGGGTTTCACCGGCCCGCTTCAAACTGACAGGGATCCTGGAGTTGATTTCTTTCTCAAAAGCGGTGATGATTTCTTTGCGCTTCTCTTCACAAAGAAAGGAGTCACCTACAAGGACAAAATAAGACGGGATCACCAATCCTCGACAATGCGGTCTACGATATTACGTGCTAGACGTTCAATGGCCTTATCCGCAGCCTCAACTCTTGAAACAGCACGAGGACCAAA
This sequence comes from Candidatus Omnitrophota bacterium, assembly GCA_016204125.1. Lineage (GTDB taxonomy): Bacteria > Omnitrophota > Omnitrophia > Omnitrophales > JACQLI01 > JACQLI01. The sequence continues at coordinate 25,541 of JACQLI010000068.1, read as the reverse complement.
GACAAAGTAGGAGGCATCCCCTGAGAAATTTTTTTCTTCCCAGAAAATCTGACCTGTTTTTTGATTCTTGAGCTTAAATGCTGTGACCAAAAAAACACGATACTCTTCAATTCGTTCAAGGCCGCTGAAGCGAACCCCTCCTTGGTCAAAGTTGTTCAGATTGCCTTCGAGGATAGCGTCAGCCTTTTCTCGGGAAACTACTTTGAGATTACCATCTTGATGGAGTCGGCGAATGACTGCGTTGGTTAGTTTGACCTCAAGACCAGGTTCGTAAGCGTACACGTTTCCCACAGTAATCTTATTCTTAAATGTGTCAACATAGATAGTCTTGATGTCACCAGGAAGCGTCACCTTTTGAGTATACCCACAGCCTCCTTGCAAAGACATAAAGATACCCAGAAAAGTTAGAAGAAAGAGCTGCTTACTATTTCTCATCAGGCAGGGGGTTGGGCTTGGGGACGGAAACGTCTGAGTTCTTCGACCAGGCTTGTCTCACGTTTCTGAATTTCATTCAGACGGGCATCGATTTCTTCCTGTTCTCGGTGAAGTTCTTTTTCAAAAAGATCGATGGGAGGCTGGCTTAAGAATTCTGAGATCATTTCTTTTTTCTTACTGAGGAGAGTCGCTTCTTCGCTTCGAATCTTCTGTTCTTGCTCAATGACGTCAGCTATTTTTTCTTCAATCTTTTCCAGTTTACTTCTCCCCATCTTTGCTCGCCACTTGGAAAGTTTATCCCAGCGTTTCTTTTCAAAATTCTCTCGTTCTGACTCATACTCTTCTTTCTTGAGCTCATACTCCTTTTGGAGAGACTGAATCTCCTCGCGAAGAGCTTCCTGATCGGGAATGGCCGCGGGCTCAACTACTTGAGACGTGATGGGCGCAATACCTTCTCCTTTATTTTGAAGCGCCGTTTGAATTCCTTTAAGTTCTGTCCTCAGGCGCTCGAGCTTTTCAGTTTCCCGACTTAACTGCCCAATCAATTTCTCCTTACGATCCCGCTTCGGTACGAGGCGACGGGCACTTGCAATGGCTTCGCGAATAAAAACGTAGGGAAATTTAACCAGAAGAGAGCGGGAAGGCGGTGTTCCAGAAAGTGAAACCTGAGCCTTTAGGGCTTCCGCCTGACGTTGGAGCCTTTCAATTTCCCGACTCTTGGCATCAATCAGAAGGCTCTCAAGTTCAATCTCCTCTTGGATGGCTCGAATCTCGGCCGAATCAGGCCCTTCACCAGAAACTTGCTTGGCCTCCTCGGTTAACTTCACATCTCTTTCAGACAAGCCGAAGAGAAAAGATTTCCCGAACCAATAGGCTCCTCGAGCAGGAGCTGTTAGCGCCCTCTCTGTCCGAGCAAGACCGCTTCTTTCCTCTTCTTCCTTGGAACGAAGTCTCTTCTCAAGCTCTTCAAGAAGCTCATTTTTTCGAGCATTTCTGTCCTGAATTTCGTTGTAATGGCTACGGATGTCTCTTTCTGCTTGTTTGACCGTACGGCGAAGTTCGCTTGCATCCATTTCACTTTTCTCAGCCTTGGAAACCAACGCCTTCTCTTCTTGACGGACCAATTCCTCATCAAAAGTTTTTCCGATTGACTCGACGAGTTTCTCTTGCGCCCTAGCTGCATCCTGCCATTGTTTCTCCAAACTCCTAAGTTCTTCAGAAGATTTGGTGGTCCAATCCTTTTGGGGAGTACGATCGAATGGATTCAAGACGTCGACTGAACGGCCAATCACATTTTGGGGAAGTTGCAACACGGTTTTCCAAGGCGGCGCCCCAAAATGCTCCTTGTAAAGTTCTTCCTTTTCTGCAAGTTTTCCTTCTAAGGCCTCGATTTCTCTACCTAAAGCTTCCCATTCTCGAGCCTGATCTTCCGCGGTCGTTTTTTCCCCTCCCAGGGGGCCTTCAGTAGCAAGGAGTTTTTCATACTCCCGATAAAAATTTTCTTTCTCCTTGATCAGATTTTTCTCTTCCTCACTAAGTTCTCTCAGGCGCCCTGCTGTCAACTGGTCCACCTGTTCCAAAGGAGTGAGGGGTTCCTTACCAAAAGGTGTGAGACTGTTGTAAAAAGGCGCCGTGCTGACACCGAGCCCTTTCCCCCATTCTTTGATCTGAAGTTTTTCACGAACAAGGTCGGCCTTTTCCTTTTGAAGGGAGGCTTCCCATCTTTCAAAAGCGCTGGCAAGATCTTCTGACGTATTTTTCGAAAAATGTTTCTTCTTCTTTGCCAGGGCTTTCCATTTTCGGTTAAGCTCTCTTTCCTTTTCACGCACTGCGGCTTTGCGGCGCTTTAAGGTTTCTGGTTTTGCTTTCTCGACTTGTTTGCCCTCTTTTTCGAGCCGTTTCATTTCCCACTCAAGTTCTTTCTTCCTGGCTTCATCTGATTTCCCTAAAGTCTGAATCTGGGCTGCCAATTCTGCTTTCCTGGAAACAATCTCGGTTTCCTGTGCTTTCAGATACTCTGCAGGTTTCTCAAGGGCCTGCAAACGCTCGCCCGCCTTGCGTCCCCATTGGGTGTCGGGATAGCGCTCAGAGACATCACGGTAATAAATGAACGCACTGTCGAGAAAGTTTTCCTTTTCATAATAGAAGGCGATTCTGTAGTTCTTCTCGGCATTTTTCTCATCAATCTCCTGACGAAGTTTGGCGGCCCTGTCAGAAGTAGAAGAATCGGGATAACGTTTGAGAAACCGATCGATCTCCTTGCTGGCTCGATCCATCACGCGTTGATCGCGAGTCGCAACCACGGATTGAAGATAAGCCGTATCCGCAATCTGAAATTGAGCCTCGGGGATGAGTTCGCTGTGAGGGTATTGATCAATGACGCTCTGAAAGGCTTGAATCGATTCTTCAAATTGATTGGCTTTTTTGTGAGCAAGCCCTAAATGAAACTGGGCTTGATCACCATATTTGCTGTACGGCGCGGCCTCAACAATATGCTCAAAAACTTCCACAGCCCTCGGTGCTGAAGGGAGAATCTCAAGTCCTAGAACTTTCGCCTTTCTGCCTGATAAGAAAAGGTTTCCGATACGGAATTCCTTTTCAATGGCATCGCTCATGCGTTCACTTTGAGGATATCTTTGAAGAAGATCACGGTAAGAGCGAAAGGCCTTGTAGTAGTCTCCCATCTCCTCGTAAATACCGCCCAGCCTGTATTGAGCTTCCGCTGCAATTTGTGATCCAGGGTACTTTTTGAGAAGCAGCCGAAGCTGCTCAGCGGCTTCTTTGAAGTCCTTTTTCTTATAAAACTCCATGGCGTAGTCATACTGTTCCTGTGGAGTATCCTGGACTGCGGCTTCAGGATTGATAAATTTGCCGCTCTCGGGAGACCAAACCCAGTAGGCAAATAGGGATGGTGAGGCTAGGGAAAGGGAAAGAATAAAAACTGCGATTCTAGACAACGCTATTTTAATCACAACTTATTGAGAAGGCTCCCGTTATGAGAAGTGGAGCCACTATAGCATAGGCTCCCAAGAGTGTCAATCGGAGGGGGCTCGATTTACAGGTACTTTTCTTGGTAAATCTTAACGAGGGCGAAAAAGACGGAAAGGACAACGGGGGCGATAAAAATCCCCATCAATCCGTAGAGTTTGAACCCGCCGAGGATTCCGAAAAAGAGGAGAAAATAAGGAAGCTTGGTCTTCTCCCCGATCAAAGCTGGTTTCATCACATTATCAATCAAGCTGATCACAAGAAGACCTATAATAAAAAGAATAGCGGCCCTCACATGTTGTTCCTCAGTGATAAGGTAGATCACAAGAGGAAGCCATACAGCAGAAGCCCCCACCACAGGGATCAAACCTGTTAAGAAGGTTACGGCGGCAAAGAAAATGGCAAGGGGAATATTCAAAATCAAAAAAACAATTCCTGCCACAATCGCCTGGGTAAGACTGGTGAGAAGCTGCCCTCGAATGACGGCGGCGAAAGTTTCGTTCATTTGGCCAAAAATGGATTTCTTGTTTCGTTCCTCAAGTGGTGCAATGTCGTAAATAAAACGGTAAATTTTTTCTCCATCCTTTAAAAACACGAAGAGCAAAAAGGTCATCATCAACACTTGGAACGACAAAACGAAAACATTCTTCGTAATAGTACCTGCCTGAGCGGCTGTGAAATTTCCCACAGCCTTGGTCGAATTAAGGATCCACTCCCTTGCGTTCTGCTTAAGCGGTTCCCATTGGAAAACTCCCGTTTCTATTTTTTGGATGAAAGGAAGCGAGCGGATCCGCTCGATCAAGTTCTCCAGATTCCCTTCCTGAATATAGGTTGAGGCGCTTTGATAGAATTCGATGGCTTCTCGCGCTATTGTTACCACAAGGAAGACAAAAGGCGGAATCACCAAGAGGAAAATGATGAAGGTCATAAGGATCGCGGCCAGTGTCTCCCTAGGCTTTAAGCTCTTTCTTAATCTTTCGTAGAGGGGAAAGAAGCCAAAACCTAGAATCGCTGACCAGAAAATCGGCTTCGCAAAGGGGGAAAAGATCAAGACAATTTCGTAGATAACAAAAATGAGGAGGGCAATGAAAAAGAGGGAGATGAATTGATCCCTTGTCATGACTATTTAGTGTAATGATTTCTTAGGGTTAGACAAGAGAATAAATGGGGATAAAGACGAATTGTCTTTCGTCATCTCCAGTCGGAGCGCCCCTGTATCGGAAAGACCAAAGACAGGAATCTCTTCTTTCTCCAGGAAATCGATGAGCGCATTGAGAGAAGGCTTGCGTTTAGACAAAATCACCCATGCAGGAAGTACGGACGAAAGTATTTCCCTTCCCATTTCCTCGGAGGGATCGCCCCATGCAGGTAAAACCAATACATCTATCGGAGAGAGACTTTTGAGATGCGGCAAGGCAGATTTCAGTATTTTTTCCTTCCATGTTGGCAAGAGAAGGATCTTCTTTCCTTCACAATAGATAAGAAGAAAAACGTGACCTTGGACAACATCCAATACTTGAAATCCAGCTCTGTCGGTTACGGGTATTACATCACCCCTTTGTAAGAAGTTCTTTCTTAAAGGTTGCAAATCTGAGGGTACGCCCAAAAACTTTGGGATAAGGAGAGATTCGACAAAGAAGTTTTTAGAAAGTTCTTTCAAACCTCCTGTGTGACGACGAGAAAAATCGGAAAGAAAAATTCCCTGCAATGTCCTTACCCCCTTGTGTCTTAAGAAGGGTGTCAAGGTCCACTTGGCTTGATTGGAAGGGCTCGCGCGGCCTGTATTCACAAGCCAGTGACGATGGCTTGGGAATTCCACATGAAGAATCTCATTCTGCCCCGCCGCCAGAACGGTTAAGACAAAATTTTCACTTTTAGCGGGTAGAAAGAAAAGAGCGCCCGCAAGAATCCAAAGAGAAAGCGCAACCGAACGGACTAGTTTAAAACGCTCCACCAAGAATCTCTGAGTTAAGAAGACAAGACCTAAGGCTGCGTAATAGAAAAGGATAAGTTTCCATGACGGCGGCCCCAGATGAAAATAACCCCACGGTTGCTCTCCCCAAAATTGGATCCACTTAATTCCTGCTTTCAAAAAAAGAGATGTCGACAAGGCCAAAATAGACCCGATAATCGGAATTTCTCCTCCGAAAAGAGTCGCCAATCCCCCCAAAACCCCAAAGTGAAAACAGGGTATGGCTAAAAGGTTTGCAAAAAGGCTGGTCCAAGAGAAAATGCTGAAATAACGGATACAGAGAGGAAAGGTTCCTAATAGAGCGGTAACGCTCTGGAGCCAATCCATATCCCATTCTTCAGGTCTATGACGCGTAAAAAGAATGAGCGAAAAGACGGAGAGAAATGAGAGTTGAAGCCCGACTTGAAAAAGTGCTTGGGGATCGAAAATTAGAATCATGAAAAGAGCAAAGAATAGGCTATTGAGTAAATCCCTTTGCCTTCCAAGTAAAATCCCGATGAAGAAAAGTGAACTCATCCACCCTGCACGAACCACGGGCACACCTGCCCCTGCCAAGAACACATAGGCGACAGTCGAGAAGAAAGCAAGAATTGCTGCCCCTCTTTGAGGAATGCCCAGACAAAGTAAAATGAAAAAGAAGCTTCCTGCGACTAACGTGATGTTCATACCACTGATAGCTACCAGATGGGCTGTTCCCGTCTTAACGAAATCGTCTCTCAGCTCTTCGGGAAGACCTCGGCGCATCCCCAGAACAAGCGCCTTCAAAAAGGCATTCATGGGGAAGGAAAAGAAGGCGTCGAACCGACGAGCGCAAAAATTTCTTGCCTTTTGAATCATGGCAAAGGGTAAAGTGACAACACTTGGTTTTTCTTCGAGAGTCTTCAGCGAATACGCTCCATACCCTTCAAAAACGGCATAAATGTCTTGAGTAGCTAGGAACTTCTGGTAATCAAATTCTCCTGGATTTTCCGCTCTCTTCGGCAGAAGAAGTTTGCCCCACATCCGAACCCGTGAACCGTAGGAAGGAACCTCCTTGGGATTGAAAAGAAAAACCTGTACCTTGCCTTGAGTCTTAGAAAGTTCCTTGTGTTGATAAATGTTTCTTGAATGGAGAAGGAAGGAATAAATTTTCCTTTTCCCTTTTTCTTTCATTTCAGGAAGCGAACGAATTTCTCCTTCCAAACTCGCCCAATCTCCCTCGGCAAAATAAGAAATGTGGCAAGAAGGAAGAGTGAGGCTTTGTTGGATTCTAAGAGTTCCCACACAAACAAAACAGATGAGGAAAAGGAGTAAGAAGTGTCGCTTCCCGCGCGAGATCCAAAGAAAGGGGAAAAGGGATAGAGCGAAAAGAAAAACACTTATTCCTGGAAATGCAAAAAACTTACCAAGAAGGATGCCCAGAGAAAGGCCTAATGCGGGCCCAAGGAAAGGCCGCCGCATCAGCCGCTTATCTCAAAATTTCCTCCGTCTTCTTGTGGCAGCAAACGAACCACACTGAGAGGGTGAGAATCGGGTTGATAGGATGCCACCGATGAAAGCAGGATTCCGAAAAAAATGAACGCGAGAACAAAGAAGAAAATAGTATCCTGATAGAGTTGTAGACGAGACAATGTAACCTGCTTAGGCTTTTTCTAAACTGGTGAAATGAGTTGACGCATCTCCATACATACCGAGAGCGATCAACTGTTCGTTATATTCGAGAAGAACACCTTCCTCTCTGATTTCCTTAATGCTTGCTCCGCTCACCCGATCTCCCACCCGAACCAGCTGATTATTAATGATAGCGGTCCAATCATTTCCTACCCGACTGATCCCTGTAAGTGAAAATCGGTTTCGATGAATTGAGATGGGAAGAACATGCGCCATAGAACGTTCAGAGGGCGAAGACAAGGAAAGAACTTTCCCTGTGTCTTTTTGAGATTCGTCTATCCGCGGATGGTTCAATAGGAGATATAAAATCCCGAGAATAAACAAAAAAACAAGTGTTCCGCCGATTGCATAAAGGGTTTTATCGTTTGAACGAATCGACTTCGGGGAAGACGCCTGTCTTTCAACAAGTTCTAGGATCGGCTCTTTTTCCTCAGGCTTTTTTTCCTGGTCTAACTTCTCTAACGCCTCGTGAATCAGACTCAAACCCTTACTCCTTCAAGATCAGATTGCGCTTCCTCAATCTGAGCTGCTTCCACAATTCGGAACTCTTTGATAAAAGCGCCGAGAAGAGCACGATCAGCTAAGACATTAATGATACGAGGAACCCCCTCTGACAGCGCATAAATCCTTTCAATAGCTTCGGGTGTAAAAAACTGATCTTCGGAACCCGCCACACGAAGCCTATGGGCAATGTACTTCGCCGTGTCTTCTTGATCTAAGGCACGAAGATGATAACGAACCACTATCCTCTGCCGAAGCTGTTTCAGATCAGGACGTGCGAGAAGGTCATGAAGTTCAGGCTGGCCAACGAGAACAATCTGGAGAAGTTTTTCCCTGGTTGTCTCTAGGTTGGATAAAAGGCGGATCTGCTCGAGAGCCCGAGGACTCAAATTCTGAGCCTCATCGATGATGAGGGTTGCATTCATTCCTTTTTCAAGTTCCTGCAAGAGGAAACGGTTTAACGCGTCAAAATAATCCTTTCGTCGTTTCCCTTTGGGAGTAATCCCAAAATCCTCCACAATTCCCTGGAGGAGTTCGACCTCGGACAATTTCGGATTGAAGATGAAAGCGCTATGGACACGGCCTTGAGTTTCCTGAAGAAGAGTCCGACAAAGAGTGGTTTTGCCAGCCCCAACCTCACCTGTAATCTCAATAAATCCCCGACGGCTTTCGATTCCGTAAAGCAAATTCGAAAGCGCCTCGAGATGGTGACGGCTTAAATAAATGAAACGAGGGTCTGGCGTGATATTAAAAGGTGATTCTTTTAGGCCGAAAAAGGATTCGTACATTAAATTGGCCCTAGGTTAGTCATTTTACCAATCCGCTTACACTTTGCAAATAAAATGATTTGGGTATGATACCCTCCACAAAAGCCGACGGAGTAAGCTGCCATCCCGTTTTCTCGAGATGACGGGTTAGGATGGTGGAGTCACCCCTTCCTCTACTTGTACTCTTTGTACCAGCGAGAAATTCACCCAACTTCTTGGTTCCTCCGTTTCTAGATCCAACTAGAATTAGGCACGTGTAATGTGCTAGCTGTTTATTCGGCAGGCGTAGGCACGTCAACGGACTTGGCAACCCAGTTGCCAGTTACTGCGTCCTTCTCAGCCTCAAGCGTCACATCATCACCTTCTATAACCTCAGCAAGAGAAGTCACTTCCCCTGAGTAAGTGGTTGTATCGTTCACTGTGATGCTCACTTCTTCAGTTGCACCAGCAACGTCTGTCTTGGTGACTGTGAGTGTATTGCCAGCGAGATCAACGCTTGCAACCGTCCCCTGTACCGCCTCGGCATAAGCAACGCCCGAAGCGAGTAGCGCGAGGGCCATTACCACAAACAACGCCATCTTTGTTGATTTCATTTTCATTTCACCCCCCTTCTTTACCCTGTATAAATCTTGGATAGGTAGCGTGGCTTATACCACAAAAAAGGAGGGAATTCCAGTAGTGCTAATTTTAAGAAACACGCTTGAACTCGAAAACACGCCCGTCTTTCCTAGAAAGACTGACTGTAAATTTAACGGCCCGATCTGAAGAAAGGGACTCTTTTTCCCGTGTAAAGAGGTCCCTAACCACCAGCCGACCCTTTCCGCGAAGATAAGGAATATGGACTAGGGCACTCTTTTCCTCATTTCCGTTATTCACAGCTACAAGATAACACTTCTTCTTGTCCCCACGACAAAAGAGTGCGGTTTTGACTTCCCGCGTGGGCGAATAAGCGTAGAGCGGAATTTTTAAGTAATGAAGAAGTTCGAGGATAACCTCGGCCGTGGGCTCAAAACCGAGATGAATCAATTCTCCTTTTCCAATCTTTTTACGGTAACCGATCGTGTGTTTCCCATAGGGGCCGAGCTGTGCTTCAATCTTCTTTCCTGCCACATGATCGAAAGAAAATACCGAACTCACCACCGAAATCTTGGGTCGATTGGGAGCCAATTGGACATCGAATTTCCTCTTAAATTCAAAAAGAATTCTAGAAGGCTCGTGAAAACCTATCAAGTCCGAGGGTTGGAATTCCTCATCCTTCCGAGGAAAATTACGGAAAGCGACAAGGATTCCTCCCTTTTCAACATAAGAACGCAAGTTCTTTTGCACCTGACGATCCAGCCATTGATTGCCTGAATAAAAGAGAATCTTTGTATGAGGAACACCTAGGCGCGGATCGAAAAGTTCGTAGTCGACATCCGCATTGTAAAGGGCAACGAGAATGGCACTGTTATGAGTTAACGTTCTCGCTGCATACTGAATGGGGTTGATCGTCACGGCAACGTCGGTCAGTTTCTCCAGAGAGGGAGGATCCATTTGTTTGAAGACATGAACGAGTTCTTGAAAAACGCTGTAAAGCTCAGGCCGCGTACGTCCCCACTCATTGATCGGAGACATATACCAATTGTCGCGGTTAACAAGCATGTACCAGTTCCAGCCGCATATCCCTCCTAGGAGGGCGCTTAAGGTAATGAGTCGATAATGATTAGGGGTAAGCACACCTGACTCATAATGACGGGCATGCCAAACCCCTGCCGCGAACTCCGCAATGTAAGGAATGCGGGATACGCTCCTCAGGTACCTTACCTTATCGATGAGCTTCCGCTGCTCAAATTCATCTTCCGCGAGCTCGCTCGATGGATAAAGGTCAATCCCTACAAGATCCGCCACGGATTGCATTTGGAGCCAATCGTGGGCATAGAAGAAGGGGTAAAGATTGAGATAAATGGGGATATCGATACCAAGTGACTTGTAAGTCTCGACATTCCATTTGGCGCACTCAAGAGAGTAATAGTATTTGAACCTGAAATAATCGATATTCCGTTTGAGCTCCTTGTCTCCCTTGAGAGCAAGGCCCGTTTCTTCTTTAAACATGGTGGCAATAAAGGGGGCTACTTCATTGAAATTCCGATACCGAGTCCCCCAATCCTGGTTAAGTTTCTTTAGGTTATTCCCATAAAGTTCTCTAATGAACTTTTGGAAAATACCTGGTTTGCCGTTAAGCCCATACTGATTTCCAAAGATATCGGGCCAGGGATCAATTTCATTGTCTGCCTGAAGAAGAATGACGTGTCCTTTTGTCTTTGTCGCAAGAAAAGGACGGATGATTTTGGTAACCTCAGCCATGTATTTCTTAGCGTAGGCCAAAAATTGGGGATGAAGACGGTGGTATTTATAAGCGTAGGCAGGAACTCCTTCGTTGGGCCATTCGCTGTAGATGTAAGGGCCAGGACGAATGATTACCCAAAAGCCTTTTTCTCGCGTCAGTTCGAGAAAGTGTTTGAGATTGCGCGTTTCGTCCGTGCGGCCCGTGAAGTCAAACTTTCCTCTCTGATATTCGTGATAGTCCCAAGCCACATAGGTAGCTACCACGTTAATTCCCATTTCCTTAACGCGGTCTAGAATTTGCGCCCAATAATGAGGGTTGAGACGCCAATAATGAACCTCTCCACTCACAAGGGGGATCGTCTTTTTACCAATCCGAACCGTGTTTTGTTTGATCTCAACTTGAGGCATCAGACCACCACATTTACAAGTCGGTGTGGAATCACCACTACTTTTCTCACCGTCTTTCCGTTAACCCATTCTTTAATCTTGGAATCTTTAAGAACAAGCGCTTCTAGCTCCTTTTCTGAAATGTCATGAGGCACCTTTAAACGCGATCGAACCCTACCCGCAACCTGAATGACAATCTCTTCTTCTTCAAGTTGAAGGGCGCTGGAATCATAAGTGGGCCACTTTTCCTTAAAGATATCCCTCGAATGACCAAGACGTGACCAAATTTCCTCAGCGATATGGGGAACAAAGGGGGCAAGCAAAAGAACCAATGTCTCGACGCTTTGTCGGAAGAGATTTCTATCCACTTCGGAACTCGGCCTGAATCTGTAAAGTGAATTCACAAATTCCATGCAGGCGCTCACGGCTGTATTGAAGTGAAAATCTCCTTCCAGATCCTCGGTTACCTTCTTTATGGTTCGATGAAGATTGAAACGAATCTCTTTGTGACCAAGTGCTTCTCCTTCGATGCGCTCATTCTCGATCTTTTCCTGCTGGATTGCAACGCGCCAAACTCTCCCTAAAAAGCGGAACGCCCCCTCTACCCCCTGATCCTGCCATTCCGCATCCCTCTCAGGCGGACCCATAAAAAGCGTATAGAGACGTACGGTATCGGCGCCGTAGCGCTTGATCAGCTCATCGGGGCTTACAACGTTCCCTTTAGATTTCGACATTTTCGCGCCATCTTTGATGATCATTCCTTGGGTGAAAAGTCGGGCGAAGGGCTCTTTGAATGAGATGACGCCCAGATCATAGAGCACTTTGGTGACGAATCGTGAATAAAGAAGGTGGAGGATGGCGTGCTCAACACCACCGATATACTGATCAACAGGAAGCCAATGATTGACATCGTTTGAATCGAACGCCTTTTTATCATCTCGAGGAGTGATGTAGCGAAGAAAATACCAGGTTGAATCAACAAAGGTATCCATGGTGTCGGGCTCTCTTCGCGCATTCCCTCTACATTTAGGACATTTGGCTTTTTGAAAAGCAAGATGATCGCGAAGAGGCGAAACGCCAGTCGGTTTAAATTCCACATTTTCGGGAAGAAGCACGGGAAGGTCTTTCTCAGGCACTGGAAGAGTTCCACACTTGTCGCAATAAAGAATCGGAATAGGTGCACCCCAATATCGCTGACGGGAAATAAGCCAGTCTCTCAGGCGATACTGAGTGGTCTTCCTCCCGATTTTGTTGCGCTCCATGAAATCAGCAATTTTGTCTTTTGATTCCTCACTCTCGATTCCCGTAAAGGCTCCTGAACCGACAAGAATTCCAGGATCGACATAGGCTTCTTTCATGGTTTCCGCTTTCAAAGGTTTTTTAGGATTGTCGATCACCACGCGAATTGGGAGTTTGTATTTCTTGGCAAATTCAAAATCACGCTCGTCATGCGCAGGAACAGCCATCACGCAACCTGTGCCATATTCCATCAGGACATAGTTTGCTACCCAGAGAGGAATCTTCTCTTTGGTCATTGGGTTGAGAACATAACGACCCGTGAATACGCCTTCCTTTTCAGTTTCGAGTAACGTGCGGACTGTTAGATCCTGTGCCTTCATGCGATTAATGGCGGTTTCAATTTCAGCTTTGTCGGACACACTTCTTAGAAGTTCTGGAAGTCTGGGATGCTCTGGGGAAAGAACCATGTAAGTCGCTCCAAAAATGGTGTCTACTCGCGTCGTGAAACAGGTAAGAGGAGACTCGGTATTTTTGCCATCCGAAGCAACAATTGGAAAGTCGATTTCAACACCTTTGCTTCTACCGATCCAGTTCTCTTGCATGATGCGTACCCGTTCTGGCCATCCTTCCAAGAGTTTGAGATCGTCAAGCAGGCGATCCGCGTAAGCCGTAATCTTAAAAAACCACTGTTCGAGATTCTTGCTGACCACCTTTGTCTCACATCTTTCACACTGGCCATCGACCACCTGCTCATTAGCAAGTGAAGTCTGACAGGAAGGACACCAGTTCACAGCAGCCAATTTCTTGTAAGCCAGTCCCTTCTCATAGAGTTTGAGGAAAATCCACTGCGTCCACTTGTAGTAATCAGGAAGACACGAGATGACTTCGCGCGACCAATCGTAGCCACATCCCCATTCTCTTAATTGCCGTTTCATATTTTGAATGTTCTCAAGTGTAGAAGTTTTGGGTGGAATTCCTCTTTTAATGGCGGCGTTTTCGGCTGGAAGACCAAAGGCATCAAAACCCATGGGGCTTAACACATTGAAGCCCCGCATCATCTTGTAACGGACTACCGCGTCTCCAATAATGTAATTGCGGCCATGCCCCACGTGGAGAGCTGCGGAAGGATAAGGAAACATGACAAGGCAGTAGTACTTAGGACGAGGATCTTTCAAGTGGATCGCGTAGAGCTTTTCTTCGTCCCAGCGCTTGTGCCATTTAGGCTCAATTTCATTGAAAGGATAGGCGCGGATTGGGCTTTCCATTTTTAGTGAATTATTCTAGCATCGGCCGTATTCCCCGTAAAGCAAAGCCCTATCTCACCCAATAGCTTTCTACTTGAAAAATAAGGTGTTTACGTTAAGATGGGCCACCGTGCAGATCATCATTAAAGGAATTATTTCGGCTGTGATCATTGTAGGTGTCGCTGAGATAGCGAAAAGGTATACTCCAATCGCTGCGATCCTCGCCTCTTTGCCTATGACATCGATCTTGGCAATGATCTGGCTTTACCATGACACCCGCGATTCCCAGAAAGTCATCGATTTATCCTTAGGAATATTCTGGGCTGTGTTGCCCTCGTTTCTCTTTTTTATTACGCTTCCCCTTCTTTTGAAAAGCGGTATCAGATTTGGCTGGGCGATGTTTTTATCGTGTTTGATCATGTTCATGGGCTACAGCATCTATGCACTGATCATGAGCCGATTCGGTATCAAGATTTAGCTTAACCGTTGTTTGGGCCGGTCCCCTACGGGGACTGCTCGGTATAGAGAGGTGCCCAATCCATGTTGGTTACCTCGAAATAATTTGGTAGTGCTTGCAACGTAATTTGGGCCGGTAGTTCAGTTGGGAGAACGCCACAATGGCATTGTGGAGGTCAGGGGTTCAACTCCCCTCCGGTCCACCACTTCCTCTCACTAATTCTTCCTGCCGAAGTGGCGGAACTGGCAGACGCGCACGACTCAAAATCGTGTGTCCGCAAGGACATGAGGGTTCGACTCCCTCCTTCGGCATATTTTCTCTCCCCAACAACCCCTCTTAAGTTTCTTTTCCCTCGGTCGATCTATCCATAAGGATAAAAATGAAAGGGAACGTGAAACCGCTTTATACATGTTCGGGATGCCATTGGGCAGGTGATGAAGGCCAGTTCTTAACCAAGATCTTAAGTATTATGTATAGGCCTCGCCACGATAACATCCAGGCCTTCAAGCAGATCAAATGCCCAAAGTGTCAATCTCTCGTGACGATTATCTTTGAGACTTTAAGCGGAACGACCGTTAAGTAAGTAAATCTACCTACTCACAATCTTCAAGCAGCGTTCTAAAATTCCAATGGCGATATCAACTTCACTTTTTGTCACTACAAGTGGTGGTGTGAAACGAATTCCACATTCACCGCAACCCAAAAGCAGGAGACCTCTGCGAAATGCCTTCTGAACAATCTTATTTCGTTCCTCAACTGCAGGCTCTTTCGTTTCTCTATTTCTTACAAGTTCTATTCCAAGCATCAGACCCGCACCGCGCACATCGCCGATAAGCGGGTATTTTTTACCGAGATCCAAAAGTTCCGCTTTCAAATATTCCCCAACACACTTTGCATTTTCCATAAGCTTTGACTCGATGAGATCGATCGTTTCAAGGGCTGCTCGACAAGCCACAGGATTTCCGCCAAAAGTATTCGCATGAGAACCTGGCTCCCAATCGACTAATTCACTTTTAGCAATCATCGCTCCCAAGGGCATCCCTGAAGCGATCCCTTTCGCAACAGTAATGATGTCAGGTTCAACTCCCCAATGTTCAATCGCAAACATTTTTCCTGTTCGTCCCATTCCTGCTTGGATTTCATCAACAATGAGAAGGATCTTGTGTTTGCGTGTAAGCTCGCGAAGCGCTTCGTGGTAACCTGGGGGTGGCATAATAAGCCCCCCTTCCCCTTGAATCGGCTCAACGATAATGGCGGCAACTTCTTCGGGGGGGACGGTCTTTTTGAAAAGTGTATCTTCGAGATAAGAGACACAGGCTATGTCGCATTGAGGATATTTGAGGTTATAAGGACAGCGGTAGCAATAACCATAGCCAACGTGGTGGACGCCAGGAAGCAGAGGTCCAAATTTCTCCCTCTGAACCACACGGCTTGCCGTAAGAGAAAGAGCCCCCAACGTCCTGCCGTGAAAAGCGCCGAAAAACGCAATTAATTTCTCACGACCTGTGTGATATCTCGCAAGTTTGATCGCTGCCTCAACCGCCTCAGCTCCTGAATTGGTAAAAAAGACCTTTTTCTTTCCTTTCCAGGGAGCGATCTGGGCGAGCTTCTCCGCAAGCTTCACCTGGACATCGTAATAAAAATCTGTCCCTGACATATGCAGCAGCTTGGTGGCCTGATCTTGAATGGCACGGACCACTCGGGGATGACAATGCCCTGTGCTGGTTACAGCAATGCCTGCTGTGAAGTCGAGGAATTCATTGCCATCTGAATCCTTCAGCCAAACTCCCTCGCCTTTCTCAGCGACAAAGGGATAGGGCCTTGAAAGTGAGGGAGATAGGATATCTTGATCCCGTTCAATAATGGCTTTGGCTTTGGGGCCAGGAAGCTGGGGTGTGCGGATGCGCGGCCTTTTCACGCTTTATTAATCGACATCAATCTGGGCTTTTTGAAGTTTACCGCTGTAATCAATGAAGACGGACTTCCACTCGCTGAAGATATCTATGGCGGTTTCTCCACCTTCGCGGTGACCATTTCCTGTGTTTTTGACACCACCGAAAGGAAGGTGAACCTCAGCGCCAATGGTAGGGCCGTTCACATAAGTAATTCCTGCCTCGATATCACGAATCGCCCTCATGGCAAAATTGACATCTTTTGAATAGATGGAAGAAGAGAGTCCATAAGTGGTATCGTTTACCATTCTGATTGCATCTTCAAACCGTTTGAAGGAAATCAGGCAGGCAACTGGACCAAAAATTTCTTCTCGGTAAATCCGCATCTTGTTATTCGCTTCGGTAAAAACGGTGGGTTCATAGAAAAATCCCTTATCAAGGTCTTTCCCCTTTGCAAACTTTCCACCTATTTCAAGTTTCGCACCTTCTTTCTTACCGATTTCCACATATTCATGGACCCGTTTTCGCTGTACTTCATTGATAATTGGACCCATTTCAATTCCTTCTTTTAAACCGTCACCGATCTTTATTTCTCTCGAACGTTCGACAAACATTTTTTTGAATTTCTCAAAAATTCCTTCTTGAACAAAGACTCGGCTTGTCGCCGTGCAGCGCTGGCCTGTTGTTCCGTAGGCGCCCCAAACCGCTCCTTCCAAGGCAAGATTAAGATCGGCATCTTCCATAACGATCTGCGCATTCTTCCCACCCATTTCAAGCGAGCAACGCTTCAAGACTTTCCCGCAATGTTCTGCCACGAGTTTTCCTACCTCACAGGAACCCGTGAAAGAAATCAGACGAATCCTCGGGTGACGCACGATCGCCTCGCCTGTTGAAGGTCCTCCGTGAACCAAATTCACCACTCCTTTGGGAAGACCTGCTTCCTCTAAAATCTCAATCATTTTGTGAGCCGATAAGGGCGTATCCTCGGCGGGTTTAAAGACGACTGTGTTGCCGCAAACAAGTGCTGGAAAAATTTTCCAAGAAGGGATCGCCATCGGAAAATTCCAGGGAGTGATCAGGCCGCAAACACCGATCGGCATGCGGACTGACATGGCGAATTTATCTTTTAGTTCGCTCGTGGTCGTCTGACCAAACAGTCTTCTCCCTTCACCCGCGACATAAAACCCCATGTCGATCGTTTCTTGAATGTCGCCGCGGGTTTCTCGTAAAACCTTTCCCATTTCACGAGTCATGAGACGGGCGAGTTCTTCTTTTCTCTTTTGAATAAGAAGGGAGGCCTTCAAAATGTATTCAGCGCGTTTAGGAGGTGGAACAAGCCGCCACTCGCCATAAGCCTTTTCAGCGGCTTTGACGGCAAGATCGACATCTCCAGATCCTGACTCAGGCAGGAGGCCGATTACTTCTTCTTTGTTCGCAGGATTGATATTGGGAAATGTTTTACCGCTTTTGGCAGGAATCCAGCGGCCGCCGATGTAGTTTAGGTATTTTTTAGATTGAGCCATGACGCTTCCCTCTCCCGAAGCCACTTTTCCACAATCGGAATGGTCGAGTAATCGGTTAGGTCAAGCTTAAGGGGTGTGATCGCAATGAAGCCTTCTCTGACAACTTCTTCGTCCGTTGTCCCATCAGGATCGAAAACCTGGATTTCACCAGCCAGAGAATAAATCCTTTGATCATCCGAGGCATGTTCTTGAACAAACTCTTCGATGAAACGACTCGGCGCCTGCCTGGCTACTTTGATACCCTTGATTTCTGACTCGGGCAGGTCAGGGACATTCACATTAAGAAAAATATCTCCAGGGAAAACTGAATGTTCGTAGCCCTGAACAATCATTCGAGTAAAAAAAGCGGTGAAGGTGAAATCATTTGGCGTCTTACTCCGAATCGAAACAGCCATTGCGGGGAGACGGTTGATGAGTCCTTCGCGCGCCGCTGAAATCGTTCCTGAATAATAGACGCTGACACCTGTATTGGGACCAGGGTTGATTCCTGAAACCAAAAGCTCAGGTTGAAAATCTTTAAGCTCCGAAAGGGCGAACTTTACACAATCAGCGGGCATTCCGTGAACCGCGAAGCGGTCTTCTCCCCGCTTCTCAATCACGAGTTTCTGCCCGAGAGAAATAGAGTGACTCGAGGCTGACCTTTCCTTAGCAGGTGCTACGACAAGGCATTCATGTTCCTTCTCAAGCTCTTGAATCAACGCCTCAAGCCCTGGCGCTTCAATTCCATCGTCATTGGTTAATAGGATTTTCATACGCTGCCAAAATTATATCACAGTTTAGCGGGAAGCCTGAGCCGTTCCCCACCTTATCTGAAGACGCCGTTGTATTGGTCCGAAAAAGGAATTGTCCACCGTCACACCAACCGCTAAGATCATAATCATAACGGCCACCACCTGAGCCATGTCGTTTAATTCACGACCCATTTGCAGAAGATGACCCAATCCAGCGCTTACAAAAAGTAATTCTCCCGCCATGAGAGAGCGCCAGGCAAAAGACCACCCCAGCTTCATGCCAGTAATTATTGAAGGTAACGCGGCGGGAAGAATCACCCGCCAGTAAAGATCAATACCGTGAATTCCCATACTACGCGCTGCACGAATGTAAAGAGGTGGAATATTCTTAATTCCCCCATCCGTTGCGATGGCAATCGAAAGAAAAGCTCCCATGACAACAACAAATTGAATTGCCCATTCACTCAATCCAAACCAGAGAATGGCGAGAGGAAGCCAACAAATGCTTGGGAGCGTCTGAAGTACTCCCATAAAGGAACCTATGGTTTCATCGAGAATTTTGAAACGGCCCACCAACATGCCGAGGCTGATTCCAAAGACAAGTGAGATGGAATAACCGACCACGATTCGCCAAACGCTGGTCCCTGTTCCAAACAGAAAAGTCTTATCCTGAAAGCCATAAGCCAGGGCTTGGCTAACGTCCCAAGGCGATGGGAAAAGGTAAGGCGGCCAGACTTTGAGTCTAAATACCGCTTCCCAGATCAATACCAGCAGGACGTAGAAGATCAGTTTTCTTAAGACTCCACTCACGATCCACCTCTTCTTTAAGCACCTTTTCGATTTCTTCTCTGAGAAGAACTTCGATTTTTTTTATGTACGCGATCGGCCAGTCAGGATCGATCAAATCCCTGGGGCGAGATTTTTCTATTCGGATTTCGGCTTTAATTTTGCCAGGTCGAGCTGTAAAAACCAGTACTCGATCAGCCAGACGGACAGCTTCGCGGGCGTTATGGGTAACAAATAAAACTGTTTGTTTGGTCTTAAGAAAAATATCTTGAAGCTCTTCGTGGAGTATCCCCCGCGTTTGGGCATCAAGCGCAGCAAAAGGTTCATCCATTAAGAGAACCGAAGGGTTGAGGGCGAGGGCACGGGCAAGGGCAACTCTACTTTTCATCCCTCCCGAAAGTTCATGGATATAACTTTTTTCAAATCGCGTGAGGTGAACCAGATTGAGAAAGGCCCTTGCAATTTCATGTCTCTTTTTTGACTCCATACGTTTCATGAGACCAAACTCCACGTTCTGGATTACGTTAAGCCACGGGAAAAGTGCTGCCTCCTGAAAAATAACGACCCGATCATGACCAGGACCTGTTACTGCGTTCTCATTGGCTAGAATAGTTCCGCGGGTAGGCGTCTCAAGTCCTGCAACAAGGTTAAGCAGAGTTGTTTTACCGCAACCAGAAGGACCTACGAAACAAACGAATTCTCCAGATTTAATCTCAAGGGAAGTTTCGTCGAGGGCAAGAATCTTTCCGTCACGCGTTTCAAACTCCTTTGTTACCCCCTGAATGGAAAGACGCATTTAATTCTCCTCCAAAAAGGAAAGGTCATAGAGACCTGAGAGAGCGATTCTGTTTCGGCCCAGATACCCGATTTCTGACGCCCTTTTGGCTGATTCAAGAACCGATGACTCCATCGGATCGTATGTAAAGGTGATTCGGCTAAAGGAATGTTCGAGATAAGTCGGAGGAAGTGCTTTTCCTGTTTCCCGACTCAATTCCTCATTAAAAATTCTTTTAGCCTCTGTGTAATTTTGATTGATCCAATCGGTAATCTCTTTGTGGCCTTTCACCCATTTCACAACCAAGTCTTTATGTTCATCCATAAATTTTTTCCGTACAACGAGGACTGTTGTAGCATACTTACCTTCGGGCCACAGTTCGTTCTCTTCAAAAAGAATTTTTCCATTGGCTTCAGAAACAAGTCTTGAAACCCAGGGCTCTACAGTCCAAATGGCGTCGACCTGTTTTCTGACGAAGGCTGTGATTTGATCGCCGCCTGCGATATTAAAAATCTCGACATCCCCTCCTTTTGTTCGAGGAAATAAACCCTTTTCGCGCATAAGATGAAGAAGAGCTACATCCTGGGTATTTCCCTTCTGAGGACTCGCCACCCGCTTGCCCTGAATATCTTCAAAACGCTCAATCCGTGAATCCTGCCTCACTACAAAAGCGCTTCCTCCACTAGCAGCTCCCGCCACAATCCTCAATGCCTCTCCCTTCGAACGAACATACCCATTTACTGCGGGATTGGGTCCGACATAAAGAATATCGATTGCTCCAGCAAAAAGCGCCTCGATTGCCTCGGGTCCCGCATTGAAAATCTTCCAAGCTATCTTCGCCTCTTTTCCGAAACTATTCTCAAAATGCTTCTTCGCTTGAGCAATCAGAGCAGGAGCGTGAGTCACATTTGGAAAATGCCCTACCCTAATTTCCGTAGATTCAGCAAATAAACCCTCTCCCAATCCTAACCAAACAACCCCAACCAGTAATATCAACCTAGCCTGTTTAAACATTGGATTATCTCCTTTTATATGTAATACATCTGTTCAGTTCCTTTTGACCTTGCGATCTCTAGGGACTGGTTACAGATGTCGGCCAAGCTTTTGTGGTCGAGGATTTCGGAAATGGCATTCCTTACATCAAGAAGGATGACATAAAGACCAGCATGGCGATCAACCTTCTGGATCTGTTTCTGAATCTCGCGGGCATTCGCAATCGGGGCAAGAGGCCCGTCTACTGCCCGAATAACTTCCCCAACCGTAATCTTCTCGGGAGAACGTGAAAGAGAATAACCACCGTGCTTCCCCTTTACACTTTCTACGAGATTGCTTCTTTTGAGAACCATCATGATTTGTTCGAGGAACTTCGTCGGAAGATTTTCCTTGCTTGAGATTTCACGCAGGCTGAGAGTCCGTTGGCCATGCACCATAGCCAGCGCCAAAAGTGCCCTTAATCCGTATTCCCCTCTTTTCGTTAGTTTCATATCTGACTAATTTGATAGGACTAATAGGATTATACATGAAACTTCTAACCTGTCAAGGGGTTAGGAGATTAAATATCGCTGAAGCGAATCAATTCAATCCCAAAGTCGGCAAGCACTTTTCGTAACTTCCTGTCAGAAAAGAGCTTAAATTCCTCTAGGCGAACATCCTGCATGGAACTGATTTTGCGCAGTTCGCTGTCACAGAATCCAGGATGACAGCCGATCTCGCTCGTGCCGATTGGAAGGTTGGCTGCGATCGATAAAAACGATTCCTTACGCCAATAGTCTTGTGCTGAAAGATTCCCGAAAAGGTAATCCGTTGTTTTGAGATCCTTCACGAGTTGGCACCGTCTTACGGGAACTTTCCACCTGCTGGCTAGATGGGAGACGGCCTGGAAAAAGAGCGGATGGTCGTGAAGGTGATGATGCGTATCAAAATGATCAGGTTTTCTTCCAAAATGCTTCTGGAAAAGCTCAATCTGCGCTTCGTACTCGTGAACTACCTCTCGTAGCTGGGGCATCTTCTTAAGGTAATCAGCAGGCCTTTTGAATTTTCCCTCCTCTTTGATAAGAGACGGAACTCTCGCTGAACGACTTACGGGAGACCCCAATGTGACATTGAGGTGAATTCCGACACCCAAATTATTTCTCTTTTTGACTTTTCTGATCGTTTCGATCTCCAGGGGGAGATTG
The DNA here is from genome assembly GCA_016204125.1 of Candidatus Omnitrophota bacterium. Lineage (GTDB taxonomy): Bacteria > Omnitrophota > Omnitrophia > Omnitrophales > JACQLI01 > JACQLI01. The sequence goes on along the minus strand of JACQLI010000068.1, from coordinate 3,692 downwards.
ACGAGTGCGGTTGTGCTTGTGACAATTCCTTCGTCGTGAGCTTGGAGGATGCTTCGCGTAACACCACGAGTTAAATTGAGATCATCTGCATTGACGATAAGGCGTTGCATAAAGTGGTTAGCCTTTAAGGAAGGAGAAGGACAACAAACGAAACGGCAAATTCCCGTTCGTGAGCCATGGAAAGTTCGACTCGAGCACCTTTAGGGAGGCCGAAACGCTTGGAACTTTCAGGAGATACAGAAATCTCGGGCTTTCCCGTAGCCCTTCTGCGTACTTCAATCTCTCTAAAGCGGAGACGATCCTTGCGGCGAATTTCCATCGCTTTCATCATCGCTTCTTTGGCTGCAAAACGGGCCGCATAATGTTCGTATTTGTATCGCTTCGTTTCACAATAAGACCGTTCTTCAGCCGTGAAAATTCGATTGAGAAAGCGCTCACCATGACGTTTCGCAACTTGCTCAAGACGCTCCACGCTTACGATATCAACACCCTGTCGAATCTGCATAAGGATTTAGGAACGGGAAACGAAGTAGAAGAGAACGGCGATCAGAATAATAGAGAGGATGTAGAAATTATTGAACCGCCAAAAATCTCGAATGCGGAGAAACCAAGGTACAGAAAGACCCGTCTTTTTGTCTGCGTACAATTCTTGTTTGAGCGTAAGGACTTCATCTTTACGAAATCGGAGGTAGGTGCCGCCAATCTTATAGACGTGCAGTTTACCTTGTTGGATGAGTTGATTGATTTGCTCTTCGTTGGATTCAAAGAGACTTTTGACTTCTTCAAGCGAGAGTAAGTTTTCCATCGCTTTAAAAGTCTAGAAAATGACTGATCCTTCCTGTTTTAAACGCGTTCTTGCTGAATCCAGCGATCGACAGAAGATTTTTTAAAAACCCACTCTCCATTTTCTTGTTGAGCAGGGATCTTTTTCTCACGCGCCCATTCTTCCACAACACGGGCTTCAACCTCAAGATAATGCGCCACATCCTTGAGCGTGAGGTGAACGTCAAGCGCATCCCCTTCCTTCACCCCAAGCATCGCAACCTGACCTTCAAGAATAGCACCTTCCGCAATACTCAAGCGGGGAGCGGTCACATTTCCTTCGACAATCGCTGGCGGAACGAGAGAAAGCCCTTGAGTCGCAATGATATCCCCTGTGACCTTGCCAGCTACAACGATCCGATCACCGTGAATATTGGCACGTATCTTGGCATTTTCCCCAATGGTGAGATTGCCACGGGTGTCCAGTTTACCTTCAAAACTTCCATTGATTCTGAGATTGACAGGGTCCTTAAAGGTAATTGTCCCCTGCATACTTGCGTCAACATCTAAAACCTTTTCTTCGAGCTCCTCTTTCTTTTTGGCCATGTAGGAGGACCTCCTCTCTAGATTGGATGTTAAATTAGCATGCGGCGCGTAGCTTTGTCAACGACGGCAGCAATTAGCCGCAAGCTGCCGAAACAAGCCACTGATTCTTGAAGAATCCCAGGCGGTCTCCCAATTCGATCTGAGACCGTTCGATGGTCCCCTCGGGTAACTCCAAAACAAACCTGGCTCGAAACAAAACAGGCCCAAAAGAATTAGGGAGGAGATGAGAAGCCAGACGGATGACGTGTCCCTCTCGGTCCAAGTAGACAACGTCAATGGGATAACCCATCCCAAAGGTATGAATACCTTGGCATCTTGGAAGCAGCAACCCTTCACCAGACTTTAAGTTAGGATGCCCAATCAAACCTCGCATCCTTTCAAAAATGGGTCCTGCCTCACGGACACTATCTGCTATGAGCTTCCGTTGGTTGAGATCGACGACCCACATAAGGCTATACCCCTACCGCGTCAAAATGTCGGAAGATATTAATAAGGCTTGGCCCAAGGATCACGATTAGGAGAGTCGGAAAAATGAAGAGAAGGAGAGGGAAAATCAATTTAACAGGCGTCTTTAGAATTTGGGCACGGATTCTTTCTTTCCTCTTTTTCCTGATCACATCAGCTTGAATTCTCAGTGTCTTCACAAGGCTTGTCCCGAGTTTCATGGATTGGAGAATCGCGCCCACGAGGGAGTTGAGATCGGGAATGCCGCAGCGCCAAGCCAAATTTCTCAAAGCCTCATCTCGCGGCTTCCCTGCTAAAATTTCCTGATTCGTCAATAAAAGTTCACGGCTTGTTTGAGTCGACACCCTTCTTTCTTCCTCTGCGACACGAACAAATGCACTGTCCAGAGAAAGGCCCGCCTCCAAACACAAAACCAAAAGATCAAGCACGTCGGGTAAATTTCTTTCGATCTCTTTACGACGCTTGATGATCAATCGAATGAGAAGAAACCTTGGGAGAATCAGGGCGATGGCAAAAACGGGAAAACCAACGAGAAGGACCTGTTTCAAAGGAAATCCTGCCAAGAGAAGAAAAATCACAAACATGATCGCGCCAGCCCGACAGGCCTTTTTCAAATAAACGACCTTTTCCAGATCACTTCTTCTTCTCATCCCAGCCAAGAGAAGTGTCCTTTTAAGCTGCTTGGTGTGCAGATCTTCCTGGGGACTCACTAAGAGTTCCTGACTCTGTTCTGCCTGAGGTTGAAAGAGGTGATTCAGGCGCTCAGTTACAACATCCGTTGTGTTTCGAAACCACCACCTCTTTGTCCCGAGGGTGAAGAAAAACGTCGTCCAAAAAACCAGAATCGATATAGCTGCTGCCATTGTCTTTTCCTCTAGATCTTGATATCCACAATCTTTTTGATTGTGAATACCCCCATGATTTGACCCGCCACACACATCCAAAAAAGTCTTATTCCCACAGGATCATTAAATAGAAAAAGGACATAGTCAGGATGGATGAAGTAGACGAAGAACCCGACAAAAACTGGAAGGAAACTAAGAACGATCCCAGAAAGCCTGGCCTGTGCGGTAGCAGACTGAAGCTCTCTTTGAAGTTCAAACCTCTGCCGAATGGTAGACTCCAGATTATCCAATAGCTCGGCCAAGTTTCCCCCGCTCTCTCTCTGGATAATCACTGAACAAATAAATAGCCTGAGCTCAGTCGTATCGACTCTCTCGATCATCTTTTTTAAAGCCTCTTCAAAACTCTGACCAAGCTCCATCTCTGCGCGCACCTTTCGAAATTCATCGACGACAACACCTGTCCCCCCATCTTCAATCACAGCATCCAAAGCCATCTGGAGGCTGTATCCCGCTCTAAGAGAACTTGCCATTCTTGAGATGGCGTCAGGGAAATCTTCAGAAAATTTCTTGGTCCTCCGATTTTTTGCCAAAGCTACAAATCCAAAAGGAATAGCCATGAAAAGGGGTGTAAAGATAATCGCCGACCCAAAATCTTTGCGCGGATAGGTAAACAAAAGAAAGGAAATCATTCCGAGAAGAAGTGAAATGAGAATCAGGATGCCTGGAGATAGAGAAAGCCCCGATTGACGGATCCAACTTTGAAAATTCTTGATAGGATTGATTTTTCTTAAGATTCGATCGAGGAAAGGAACGTTGCTAAGCCGTTGGTCTCTTTCCAGATGAACCCTCATCTGTCTGTCTTCAGGATCGTCGCGGAGTCGTCGAATCAGACGTTCCGTCACCTCGTCGTGGCTTCTCTGTACGGCGCGGGAGAAGGCCCAAGACACAGAAAAGAAAGTGAAAAATAAACAGAGGGAGACGAGGAGAATCACCGCTTCATCGCCTCCTCAAAGG
>JACQLI010000067.1 GCA_016204125.1 Candidatus Omnitrophota bacterium | reverse complement strand
GGGTATAATACTTCCCATGTTGTCTCCCGAAGCCACTAAGAAAAGTATCAAATGGCGCGTAGGCATGCTCAGTCTGGGGTGTCCTAAGACGCTTGTCGATAGCGAGGTTGTGCTTGGAAAACTTGATCCCAGAAAGTATTCCATTACCCCCACAGTTGCAGACTGTGATATCGCACTCATCAACACCTGTGCCTTTATTGAGGATGCCCAGAAGGAGTCTGTCGATCAAATCCTCAAACTGCTTGAACTCAAAAAGGAAGGAGAGGTTCAGAAAGTAATCGTTCTAGGCTGTCTCTACCAGAGATTTCCCAAAGATCTTCAAAGGGAACTTGCTGAAGTAGACGCTTTCGTTGGTACAGGGGAGTACTCAAAAATTCCTGAGATTGTTGAAAGAATAACCCAGGGCAAAACAACTTCCGAAATCGGAATCCCAGGCTACTTGTACACATCAGGAGAAAAAAGAGTCCAGCTTACTCCTTCCTTTTCAAGATACATCAAGATCTCGGAAGGATGCGATCACGCTTGCTCATTTTGTGTGATTCCAAGTTTCCGGGGAGGTCATAAGTCTCGAGAGCTTACAGATGTAGTGAAAGAAGCAGAACTTTTGGTAGAGGAGGGCGCGAGAGAGCTTGTCTTAACCGGACAGGACACTACTTTTTATGGGTATGATTTGATAGGACGTTATCAGCTGCCCGAATTACTTTCCAAACTCAATGAAATTTCCGATTTGCGCTGGATTCGAGTCTTATACGCTTATCCGTCGCTTGTGACCAATCAACTTATCCAATCCATAGCTTCCTTAGAAAAGGTTTGTCACTATCTGGATATGCCTCTTCAGCATATTAGCGATCGAGTCCTTAAGAGCATGAGAAGGGGCACAAGCAAGGATTCCATCAAACGGCTGATTGACAAGCTAAGAAATCAAATTCCTGATATTGCAATCCGAACAACCTTTATCGTAGGTTACCCCGGTGAAAGAGAAGAGGATTTTCAGGACCTCCTCGACTTTGTCAATGTATCATGCTTTGAGCGATTGGGGATCTTTTGCTATTCACAAGAGCAAGGTTCTTTGGCTGCAAAACTGCCTGGTCAGGTACCTGACAAGGTAAAACGGGAAAGACTTAAGAGAGGAATGCTTTTGCAGCAGGAAGTTTCTTTTAGGAACAACGAACGATTGATTGGAAAAAAGCTCGAAGTTCTGGTTGAATGCTATGACAAAGAGCTACACAGTTGGCTTGGTCGTACCTACATGGATGCGCCAGAAGTTGATGGGCAGGTATTCCTAAAGGGGAGTAAAAGGCTAAAGCCGGGCGAGTTTGTAACCGCTCAAATCACAGAAACCCGCGAATATGACCTCGTAGGCAACCTCACGTAATTTCTTTTCACTTGAGAACCCCTTCTCCTTTCTCACTTCCTAATTGCCTTTCCTACTTTCGGATTTTGATAGGAATAGCTATACCTGTTCTTCTTTTCTTGCCATCAGGTCCTGAGTTTTTTGGTCAAGGGCTGAATATTTGGGTAAGCGCATTTCTCTTTGTCCTAGGAGCCTTGACAGACTTTTGGGATGGCTGGATTGCCCGCAGACAAAAAATCGAAACTCCGTTGGGGAAAATTCTAGACCCGACAGCGGATAAAATATTCATTCTTTGCACCATGGCAAGTTTCGCTGCAAAAGGGGTTTATTCCTACTGGTATCTTGTACCCATCTTTATACGCGAGATCGCGGTAACCTTTTGCAGAATCGCATGGCTTAAAGAAGGTCACGTCATTGCAGCCGAGAGGGCGGGGAAGCTTAAGTTAACCCTTCAGGTCATTTCTGTCATTATTTCGTTCCTTTACCTGATTTCTCCTACCGCAGGCCTTTCGATCTTGAATCACGCCTTTCTTTGTCTTGCCCTTGTGATGACGATTTATTCGGGTCTTCTTTTCTTCATGAATAACACCGCGCTCTTAAAAACCCGGGAATTTTCAAGATCGGTAGCAACCATGATGGGCATTGGCTGTCTCAAACCGTTTCCTGGAACGTATGGGAGCTTTGTCGGACTTGTGCTTGTGTTGTTAACTGCTTACGACCTCTTGCTTCACGTCATTGTATTTTTGATTCTGGTTTGGGTTGCCTATGCCCTGATTCCACAAATAGGTCTTAGGAAAGATGAGGATCCGCTAGAGATTGTTATTGATGAGGTTTGCGGAATTCTTCTAGCCTTCTTCTTCATCCCCATTACGTTCCCTAATATCTTATTAGGATTTTTTCTCTTTCGAGCGTTTGATACATTGAAGGTCTTTCCTCTCAATTGGCTCGAGAAAAAAGAGGGGGTGCACGGAATCATGCTTGACGATCTAGGAGCAGGAGTCTATACATGGCTCTTTTTAAAAATCTTCGGAAGCCATTAGGCTCACAAGATCGCAAACGCCCCAAAGTTTTCTTCCTAACGGTAGGCGCTGAACTTCTCAATGGAAGTGTTCTTAATTCAAATGCCTCGTTTCTTGGACGTCATGTCATGGACCTTGGATTCTCCGTAATCGGACAGAACTCCTGCTGTGATGAAATCTCATCTATTAAGGCAAATCTTAAATGGGCTCTCGATCGCGCTGACATTGTTTTTGTTACGGGTGGTTTAGGCCCCACGCCTGATGATGTTACGCGCGAAAGTTTGGCCGGATATTTTGGTCTCCCCCTTATTTTTTCAAGGTTGCAATATCAACAGATTGTACATTTTTACAGAGTAAGGGGAAGGAAAGTACCTAAGATAGTCAAGCGGGAAGCCTTGTTTCCTAAAAATGCCAAACAGGTTGTAAACCGTTTTGGCATTGCGCTTGGTTTTATTATGGAAGAAAGGGGGAAAATTGTTGTCGTGTTGCCAGGCGTTCCTGGAGAACTGATTCGTCTGTTCGAGCATTCAATAAGACCTTACCTCAGAAACAAATTTCCCTATTTACGGCCAAAGACTTTATTGATAGCCAAGGTGACAGGCCTTTCAGAGCCTACAGTCATGTCACGGCTTGGGACGTCATTCTTTAAACATGGAGACTTCCAGTTTGGAATCTACCCAGACATAGGGGAGGTGTCACTTAGACTCTACTCTGACTCAAACCGAGTTATGAGAAAGTTAAAAAGACATATTGCGAGGGTCATGCAAACCAGCATTTTTGCCTTCTCGGACGAATCGATGGAATCAGTTATAGGGAGAAAACTTAGAAGCAAAGGTTTGACCTTATCTCTTGCAGAAAGCTGCACGGGTGGGCTCGTTGCGGAAATCCTTACAAGGGTACCAGGAGCAAGTGACTACCTGGTCGGAAGTGTTGTAGCCTATAGCAATAAAGTGAAGACTCATACGTTGAATGTTTCAAAGAAGATCATCGAGACTCGGGGCGCTGTATCTGAAGAATCAGCAAGAGCCATGGCCAAAGGCGTACGCGCTGCCTTTAATACAGATCTAGGAATTTCTATTACCGGTATTGCAGGTCCAAGCGGAGGAACAAAAACGAAGCCGGTTGGCTTGGTATATATCGCTATTGATTCAGGAAAGAAAAATCGGGCCTGGAAAGAGTTCTTTAGGGGAGATCGTGAACAGATCAGGGCCCGTGCGGCGAAGAAAGCTTTGGAATACCTCTGGAGATGGCTTGAAAACTAAAAATGCGCGCCTTCCTGGCTCTCCCTCTAACCCAGCTGTTTGAATCAGAAGTCGCCACACTCATTCAGAATCTGAAAAAGAAATACCCGGGTCCACGTTGGGTCAAATCCTCTGAAATCCACATTACGCTTCATTTCTTTGGTGACATAGCACCTGAAGATGTTTCAAAAATTTCGAAATGCGTAATTCCTGTAACAGAAGAAGTAAGATCCTTCTCCATACATCTCAAGGGAATCGGCGCTTTCCCGAATACGCATCAACCCCGCGTAATCTGGACCGGCTTAGAAGGCGAGATTAAGCCATTGGCGGATATGCAGGCAGCGTTAGAAAAAAATCTGAAAAAGGTTGGTTTTCCTATGGAAAAGAGGGAATTTAAACCCCACCTTACTCTAGCGCGAGTTAAAACGCGAGGAGACTTTGGGGGGTTAGAGGGTGAGAAGTTTGGTCCTACGGTAAGTAAAAGAGTGAGTGAAATTGTCCTTTTCCAAAGTCGCCTCACACCAGAAGGTGCTCACTATGACGTTGTTGAAACCTATCCATTATCCCAAGCGTAAACCAAGCCGGCGCGTTTTATTGACTATGTACAAAGCACTTCGGCAAGAATTTGGCTATAGAAATTGGTGGCCAGGGGACACCCCCTTTGAAGTCATGGTCGGTGCGATATTGACCCAAAATACCGCATGGACCAACGTTGAAAAGGCTATTGTCAATTTGAAGAAGGAAAAAGTACTGACGCCAGAAAAACTCTATAAGATACCGACAAAACGCCTGGCTAAGCTTATTCGACCTGCCGGTTATTTCAATGTCAAAACCAAACGGCTAAAAGCGTTTCTGGGCTTCTTTCATAAGGAATACGGGGGAAGAATTAAAACAATGTCCAAGGAAAAATTGAATAGACTTCGCCGTAGCCTCCTAGAAGTAAAAGGAATAGGCAAGGAAACGGCAGATTCTATTCTGCTCTATGCCCTTGGAAAACCTATTTTTGTAATCGATGCTTACACGAAAAGAGTTCTTTCAAGACACAGGTATCTCAAAGAAAATGAAGATTATGACTCTATCCAAAAGGTTTTTATGGAGCTCTTGCCGAGAAGCTCATTTCTCTATAACGATTACCACGCTCAAATTGTAGAAGTAGGGAAAAGGTATTGTAAGAAGGTTCCTCACTGCGAGAGGTGCCCGCTCAAGAAGTACCTTTAATCTAAGCTCTAAAAAGACCGCCATTTAGGAATATTTGCAAGGTTTTCATGTATATCAATTTATAGCATTATTAATAACTAGTGTTCTTTTAATAACTTGCAATCAAATATGATATCAAGTATACTTTCGGTGAAAGGGACATATTATGCCTGTAAAGAAATTACCCAAAAAAAGAATAGGGGAGATTTTAATCGAAGAGGGCTATCTTGAAAAAAAGAACCTTGAAAAGGCCCTCGAGATTCAAAAAAAAGAAGGCGGACTGATAGGCGGCATACTTATTCGGGAAGGATTCGTTACAGAAGAGAACGTGGTCGAGGCTCTTTCAAAGCAGCTGTTGATGCCCTATATTCGACTTTCCAACTACCGCGTTAATCGCGAGGTCCTGAAGGTAATACCAAGGGACATTTCTGAAAAGTACGTTTTTTTTCCATTTGATAAAGATTCCTCAGAAATCTCGGTTGCCATGTCAGATCCGCTTAATCAAGAAGCCTTAGGAGTGATAGAGAAGTGCGTCCCTTTACGGATCCAAATTTTTCTAGCGAGCGGGTCGGAAATTAAGGAGGCGATAGAACTTCACTACGCAGAATTTGCAAGTGAGGCGTAAAAGGAAACATTATGAGCGAAGGTGAAGATTACGTCCGTAAACTCAAACAAGAATTGATGCAAAAAGGCCTCATAACAGAAGAGAGATTTGCACAATGCGTGAGGCAAAGCGAACATTCCCGTCAATCGCTCATCCGAATCCTTTATGACTCAGAACGAGTTTCCGAGAAGGACTTGGTAAGTATTTTGAGTGAAGTATTGGGCTATCCGCCTATCAATATAAAGACTTTCATTGTAGAGAAGGAAGTTTTAAGCCTAGTACCAAGGGATACGGCTTTGAAATATCGGGTGATGCCAATTTGCCGCTTTCAAGAGACTCTAACTGTGGCAATTGCAGATCCGACCGATCTCGCCACACTCGACTATATCCGAGCCCAAACAGGATTGAAGATAAAACCCACTTTAGCTGCCCCAACTGCCCTCAACGAAGCCATTCAAAAATACTATGAAAGCGGATCGGATAAAGGAGGCCTTAAGAAACAGGAATCGTTTGAAGATATCACTCAAGAAGTCCGCTTGGAGCTAACTGAGAAAAGCGGCCTTAAGGGGGGAGGGGATCTTTCGGATTTACTAGAAGAAGCAAACGCCACTCCTGTAATCAAACTTGTCAACCACTTGCTCCTTGAAGCAATAAGGCGACATGCGAGCGATTTATTTGTCGAACCATGGGAAAAAACCATGCGGGTACGCATCCGTGTGGATGGGGTTCTTGAGGAAGTCCTGACGACACCCAGAATTTACGTCAATGCCGTGATTTCTCGAATCAAGGTGATGAGCAGGCTCAATATTGCAGAAAGGCGCATGCCCCAAGATGGGCGATTTAAGGCTAGAATTTTCGGACGAACAATCGACCTACGGGTATCAATACTTCCAACGAGTCACGGGGAAAAGGCTTGTCTGCGTATCCTCGATTCAGGATCTCAGGCGCAGGATCTGGATAAATTGGGCTTCGAAAATCCTGAAGTCGAAATTATTCGTAAATGTGCTTCAAAACCACACGGCATGATTCTTGTAACGGGACCAACGGGGAGCGGGAAGACCACAACCCTTTATTCGGTGCTGCAACATCTTCATTCTACCGATAGAAATATAACTACCGTGGAAGATCCTGTGGAATATCAGGTACAGGGAATCAATCAGGTAAACGTAAGGGAACAGGTCGGCCTTACATTTCCTGCAGCGCTTCGCTCCATTTTGCGCCAGGATCCAGACGTTATTCTGATCGGCGAAATTCGCGATCTTGAAACAATGGATATTGCCGTTAAAGCCGCCCTGACAGGGCATCTGGTTTTGAGTACACTTCACACCAACGATGCATCGAGCGCCATTGTAAGAATGATCAACATGGGTCTCGAACCCTTTCTTATTGCCTCATCTGTTCTCATAATTTCAGCGCAGCGTCTTGTACGAAAACTTTGTACCACCTGCCGTGTTCCATATACCCCAGAAGAAAAACTCTTGAAGTCTCTAGGACTCTCTCCTCGGGAGAAGTGGACCTTTTATCGAACAAAGGGATGCAGTCACTGTAGATCAACGGGTATGAAGGGAAGAACTGTTATTACGGAGTTATTCGAGATCGGGCCGGAAATCAGGTCCCTTATTATGCGAGGGGCATCGAATCAAGAGATACGTCTTGCCGCAAGGGAAATGGGAATGCGCACATTGAGAGAAAGCGGACTCGAGAAAGTCAAAACAGGTCTTACTACAGTTGAAGAAATCGTTCGAGTGACAAGCCCTGAACCCCATTTGGAGAGAAAGAAGGTTTTGGCATCATGAGTGACGCATCGTTATATAACCGCATAACAGAAATTTTAGAGAATCAGGGAAAGCTCTCTGAAAAGGATCGGAATCGGCTCAAAGAGTTGCATCAGAAATCAGGAAAATCCTTCTCAGAAATTCTTTTAGAAGAGAAGATATTAGACGAAGATCAAACGGTGCACCTTATCAGCGAAGCCTTAGACCTCCCCATCTTGCGTTTGGATTCTTACCAAGTTGACAAAGAAGCGATCCAGCTCATTTCCAAAAATATAGCTGAACGTCATGAAATAATCCCGATCGCAAGGATCGGCTCAGTCCTGACAGTGGCATTTTCAAAGGAACCCGATCTCGTTATCTTGGATGATCTTAAGGAGGTAACGAAATGTGATATCCGTCCTGTGCTTGCAACTCCCAAAGCCATTCATAGCGCCCTTGCTGCTTACTATATCGGAGGACTGGGGGCTTTGAGTCAAGTTTTGGGAGAGGTCGAGTCGGAGGAAGTAGAGGTTCTCACAGGGGAAGACGAGGAATTGCACAACGTAAAGCAGGCGGTAGATGACGCCCCTATTGTTAGGATGGTGAATCTGATTGTTCAGGAGGCGGCCAAGCAACGCGCATCCGACATTCACTTGGAACCCTATCAAGATCATTTTCGTATCCGATACCGTATTGATGGTGTTTTAAAAGAAACGCTTCGACATTCTCTTGAAGTTTACCCCTCTGTGATTGCGAGGATAAAAATTTTATCCAACTTAGACATCACTGAAAAACGGGTCCCTCAGGATGGACGTTTTAAGGTTCGTCTGGAGGGTCGAGAAATCGATCTACGCGTCTCTATCCTGCCAACGTTTTATGGAGAAAAAGGGGTCTTGAGGTTACTTGATAAGAAAAATATCCGTTCGGGTTTGGATGAGCTTGGATTTTCTGAGGGACCAATCGAACTGTTTAAGCAGGCCATCCGTCACCCTTATGGAATGATTTTGGTTACTGGGCCTACAGGAAGCGGGAAGTCGACCACGCTATATTCCATTCTCAATATGCTTAACACGCCTGACCGCAATCTCATGTCCATCGAGGATCCTGTCGAATATCAAGTAGAGGGAATTACTCAAACGCAGGTGTTACCAGAGGTGGGGCTTACGTTTGCAAATGGTCTCAGGTCTCTTCTCAGACAGAGTCCTGACGTTATTTTAGTCGGAGAGATCAGAGATTCAGAAACCGCTGATATAGCAGTGAAGGCAGCGCTGACAGGCCATCTTGTTCTGAGCACGCTCCATACCAATAGTGCGGCGGGAGCCGTTACGCGATTGGTTGATATGGGCGTAGAACCTTTTCTCATCGCCTCTTCAGTTATCGTCGTCGCTGCCCAGCGGCTCTTGAGACGGATTTGCCCCCATTGCAAAATTTCTTCTCCCATTCTCAAAGAAGCGCTTCAACGCCTGCCCATTTCTACGGAACCGATTGATGAAAAGCTTTCGTTTAAAGGGAAAGGTTGCAAACAATGCAATGAGACAGGTTATTTAGGACGCTTGGGGGCGATCGAAGTCCTCGGTCTTGATGGAGAAATCAAGGAAGCAGTATTGACTCGTGCGTCGTCAGAAGAAATTGAAAAGCTTGCGCGGAAAAAGGGAATGCAGATACTCTTTGAAAATGCCTTCAATCTTTTCAAAACAGGCAAAACCACTTTTGAGGAGGTCCTTCGTGTAACAGCGTCGGAATAACAGATGCCTCAATTTGAATATCTTGTAAAAAATGTTCAAGGCCAGGACGAAACTGGAGTAGAAGAAGCTACAGATACGGATGCGCTCGTTCAATCTTTGAGGAGACAGGGCTATCTGATCGTGCGTATCAATGAGGTTAAGAAACGTAAATTCCTTTCCATCGCACTTGGGATAGGCAAGAGCGGTGGGAAAGCAGGCCGAATTAAGATCGACGACCTTGTTATTTTGTCTCGTCAATTGGCGACCCTAGTAGGGGCTGGCGTGCCTCTTCTTCAATCATTGGAAGTTTTGGGTGAACAAACAGAAAAAGCACAGCTTAAAAATGTGATCAAAGTCATTCATGATGACGTTCAAAGCGGAAAGAGCTTTTCCGAAGGTTTGGAAAAACACCCTAATGTCTTTCCGTTTCTTTTTATCCACATGGTCCGCGCCGGTGAAACCAGTGGTCATCTTGAGGAAATTCTCGATCGACTTGCCACTTACATGGAAAAGACAAGCGCCCTCCAGAAAAAGATTCATTCGGCGCTAACCTATCCTGCGGTAGTGAGTGCGATGGCGATCTTAATTACTGTAGGAATGCTTACCTTTATTATTCCTAAGTTTGCCGACATTTTTCTTTCCTTAAACGCGCCTTTGCCTACCCCCACTCTTTTACTTATTGGTTTAAGTAAATTTGTAAGAAGCAATATTCTTCTCCTTGTCGGACTCACCATAGTTGCTTTTTTCGGTTTTTTCCAATGGAAGAAAACGAAGGGGGGACGTTTTCTTTGGGATGGTCTAAAATTGAAGATGCCTGTGTTTGGACCTCTTTTCTTAAAAGTTGCGGTCAGCAAATTTTCCCGTACTTTGGCTACGCTGGTAAAAAGCGGTGTACCGATTCTGACTTCACTTGAGGTGGTCGCCGCAACGTCAGGAAACGCTCAGCTTGAGCGGCTCATCTTGAGCTTGAGGACTTCCGTTTCAAAAGGCGAAAGCCTATCGGGTCCTCTTTCAAAAAGCCCTCTTTTGCCTCCGATGGTGGTTCGAATGATCGCTGTGGGGGAGGAAACGGGAGAGCTTGAAACGATGTTGATTAAAATAGCAGATTTTTATGACACCCAGGTCGACAGTACAGTGGCGAGCCTCACATCACTCATCGAGCCTCTTGTTATAGCCTTTCTTGGCATCGTGATAGGCGGGATTGTCATAGCCATGTTTTTGCCGATCTTAACCCTTACCCAGGCCATCAAGTAAGCGAAGCGCGATCATGCAGGGTATCGAGATCCGCAAATTAATTCTGCTTCGACTTCTCTTCGGGGTTCTTCTTTTATTTGCTCCCCAAGCCCCCATTGAAGGGACGCCTCAAAGTTTTTACGCGACATCAGCCCTCATCTGTCCGTTGAGCCTCTTTTACCTCCTTTGGTATGTTACCGGAAGGAGGCTGTACTGGCTCGCGCTGGTACAGATTTTTACTGACATCGTGTTAGAAACCTTTCTGGTTGTCTTCACAGGAGGCTCAGAGAGTCTTTTTACCATTTTCTATGTCCTCACCATCCTAAGCGCCGCCTTTATCGTGGGAAAGAAAAATGTTGTTGTGGGAGCGACCTTTGCTTCTTGTTTAGGATACCTTACAGCGTCTTTTGTATCACAGGAATTGAAGCTGAGCGCTCCTCTGCCTATTGATGCTATTTATTTCTTTTATGGAGTGACAGTGAAGATCGTCATCTTTCTTGCCGCGGGGCAGCTCGCCCGTCTCCTGGGCCAAAGGGTTATAGACTTGCAGGACCAGCTTAAACTTTCCGAAAGATTGTCGCTTTTGGGAGAGACGGTTTCAAAAGTAGCGCATGAAATTAGAAATCCTCTTGCTTCAATAACCACAGCTGCTGAGGTGCTCGGAGATTCTTTGAAAGGGAGGTTGAACCAACAAGAAGAGCGGATGGTTACCATCATCGGTAACGAGTCCGACCACTTGGCAAAAACTCTTCAAAGAATTTTAAACTACGCAAGAAAAGTTAAACCCAATTGCAAAACGCTCCTTCTAGATAGTATGATTGAAAAGACTTTGAATCTCGTACGGTTAAACTCTCAACTTCAGCACGATAGTATTGTGGTCGAAAAGAAATATGATCCGATGCAAACCCATATCTATGCTGATGAAGAGCAGATTCTGAGCGCACTCCTAAATCTAACCTTGAATGCTTTTCAGGCGATGCCTAGTGGGGGGACATTTAGGATCGCAGGTCAGGAGGACTTACGCGGAACGTCCCTAAGTCTGGAGGATAGTGGTCAAGGAATTCCACCAGAGCAAATGAAAGATCTTTTTCTACCCTTCCGGTCATCCAAAAAGGGAGGAACGGGCTTGGGACTGGCTGAAGTCTATAAGATCGTAACCCTTCATGAGGGCAAGATTAAAGTTGAAAGTTACAGAGGGAAAGGCACAACCTTCTCGATTTATCTTCCAAAACCTTGATGAGACTAAAAAATACTGGATTTACGATTGTCGAGCTAATCATCGTAACCCTCATTATTGCTATTTTAGCATCCATTGGAATTCCTTATCTTGTTCGAGTCAAGGTCCAGGGAAATGAATCGGCAGCGAGAAGCAATTTGAGGACGTTCAGTTCTTCTGCGGAGTCCTTTCGAACCACTCAAAACCCGCCGCGTTACCCATTGGATGTTAATGAACTCATCAATTCCAATCCTTCTTACTTAGATTCAACGTGGGGCAACAATCAACGTCAGGGATATACCTATAACTATTCGGTCTCCGGTGTTCAAGACACATACGCCGTTTCCGCAGCGCCTCTGATAGCCAATGTCTCGGGAGTTAACTCTTACTGTGTCGATCAAACGGGTGTGGTGAGAAGCTATCCACCGGGATCCGCCACTGGAAGTGCTACAGGATGTGACGCAAACGGGACGCCCATTTAACATCTTTCCGGCTTAAAATTAGGGGTTTTCAGACTTAGTTAACGAGTTAATAATGAGTGGTTTAGATGCGAAGAAGATTTGCCGTAAATGTCACAACAGGGTATAGTATTAATAGCAGTAAACGCAGCTCTTTGAGATTACCGAATTGTGGACGGAGAGGAAGATCATACGTAATTTCTTACTCTCTAGGTTAACCCTTTTCGGAGGCTCAAGGCTGTTTAACTAGAGGAGGTGTTCTCGATGCTTATCAAACTGAGAAGCCAAAAAGGTTTTACCCTCGTGGAGATCATGATCGTGGTTGCAATCATTGGACTTTTAGCTGCAATCGCGATTCCGAACCTCCTTCGAGCAAGATTGAATGCTAACGAATCAGCGGTTAAAGCGGATCTTAGAACTTACAGTTCTGCAAATGAAAGTTTCAGGGCTGCTCAAAATCCGCCGGTGTACGGAGCTACTGTAGCTGCCTTGACAGGAGCTGCGCCACCGTATCTGGATGCGTCATGGAATACCGCAAACGTTGCGCCCGGCAAGCATGGCTATACGTTTGCCTATGCCGTAGCAGCCAACGGTACCACCTATTCGATGTTAGCAACGCCCATTGCCAACCAGGGAGTGAATACCTACTGCGTTGATCAATCCGGTGTTGTGGTTGGATCCGTTGCCGGCGCCGGCGCTCCTACCGGTGCTGCTGCAGGCTGTACAGGAGGCACTGCGATCGCATAACCTTCTTAACCGCGTACCTTCTGAAGTGAGTTCAAAGGAAAACCCCATCGTCCTCCTCAAAAGAGAAAAAGAGAAGGCGATGGGGTTTTTCCTTAATCTAATTAAAAGAGTTCAGCAGAAAGACTCGGCTTCCGTTTCGGGAAGTGCCCAACAAGTGGTAGGTATCGATCTTGGGCATGCCCATCTTCTTGTGGTAGCTATCGAAAGGAAAGCTGATAAGACTACCATCACTAATTTTCGTCTGGAGCAGCGTCCGCCTTCTCCTGATGCAGCAAGTGAATTACTTCGAAATATCTTCAAAGAAGAAAATCTCAGCCCCCTGGGGGTTCGGATTGCTATCAAAGGGCAGGGGGTTGTTGTTCGAACGCTAAGCTTTCCACAGATGAGAAAGAAAGATTTAGCGGGGGCGATTGGTTTTGAAATCGAGAAGTACATCCCGTTTAAGGCAAATGAAGTAATTTTTGATTTCCAGATACTCAATGAAAATATCCTTCGCGGAAATGCAAAATATATGGAAACATTGTTAGTGGCAACTAAACAGGCTGAAGTCTACAGTTTGCTTCGAGTCTTTCAAAACGCAGACATACAAGTGGATATCATTGACGTCGGTGCGCTCGCAATCAACAACTTCATGGGGTTCTTAGAGCCAGAGACCCTAAATAAACCCACAGGTTTTTTGGATATGGGGGCAGAAAGTTCGACCTTCGTTATTCTCTATAAAGACAAACCGGTGTTTATTAGAGACATCTCCTTCGGAGGGGCTGATCTGTTAAAAATCATCAAGCGTAAGTTTGGATTTGAGACGGAAGGTCTTTCTCTGACGCAGGTTCAAAAGCTACTTGCTAACCCCGAACACCAAAAAGCTCTCGAAGAAAGATTGGGAAGTTTCTTTACGGAATTAAAGCTTTCGATGGGATACTATCTGGATCACGTTTCGGGAGCGGAGGCCATCCAGACTCTTTTTTTATCAGGAGGCGGATTTCGTATGATAAGCAATCTTGCAATTCTTGAACGCGAGTTGAAAATTTCTGTTCGGAAACCCAACACCTTCTCTAAGTTTATTCCAGGCCCTCACCTTAACCAAGATCTTCTTAAGGAAAATGAGGATCTACTACCCGTGGCTTTAGGGCTCTGTTTGCGCTGACTAGCTCATGATTTCTGTTAACCTGCTTCCTGTCGAATTCCGCAAGAGAAAAGAAATACATTTTGTCGGACTACCTAATAAAAAGGTCGGTAAAATTGTGGGGGGGATTTTTATTACCCTGACAGCCATCTTTTACGTGCAGTTTTGGATAAATCTTGCAACCTACAAACAGTTAGAAAAGAGTTGGCCTGTACTGCAAACTGATCAGGCACGAGTTTTTAAACTCCGTTCTGAGATCGATAAGGGAAGTAAGAATGAGAAAACTTTTTTGGATAGTTACATCACTTCATCCTATGCGACCACAAGTCTGCTAACCGCTGTCAGCGAAACCCTTCCTGATTCGATTTGGCTGGTTGAAATGAAATTTGCAAGAAATCCGAATGAAAACGCCTTGGTTTTAAAAGGGCTGTCTCGGGTTTCGAAAAAACATTCAAGCATTCAAGACATTGAGAAATACCTTCGCGATTTAAAAAGACGGTTTCCTCAGGGGACAAGTTTGATACTTACGACGAGCAGACAATCTAGAGAAAATGTTGAGCTGACGCTTTTTACGGCTGTTTTTAAGTGGAGTTGATTATGGTTAAGCTACCTCCAGGTTTTACAGTAAAAGACATCGTTGCGCGTTTCCGTAAGCTTGACCGTAAAACCAAGATCAGACTCCTTGCGATCTGCGGGGGCGCTCTCTTGTCTATCCCTTTTATCTTTTGGCCAGCGTGGGTCGGTCGCATTCAACTTCAAGGGAAGATAACCATCCTGCGAAGTCAAATAGAACTAGCCAAAAAACAAATTGCCCAGGAACCCAAGCTCCTCGAGGAAAAGAAAGGATATGAAATAACCATTAAGGAAGTAAACTCAAAACTCCATACTGAAAAGGAAACTCACGAGCTTCTCGGATTTTTGGACAATCTTACAGAAAAGACGGAGGTTTCAATCCTTAGTAGTAGTCCCAAGGAGAATGAAATCAAGTTGGCCGAGCCTTTTAATGAAAGGTACGGAACCGTCTCCTATTCTCTTAATCTTGAAGGAGGATATCACCAGCTGGGGAGTTTTGTCAGTGAGATTGAAAACAATTCCAAGATTCTAAGAGTCAACGAATTGTCAATATTGCCGAGAGAAGAAATTCCTGCCACCCATATGATCCAGATGGAGATCGCGGCATTCTATCAAAAGGAACAGGGGAAATGACAAGACAAATGGGTAGGTTTTTGGTGTCATTTTTAATTTTCTCTGGAATGATTTTTTCCATAGCTTGGGGCGGAGAAATTCGATATGATAGAGGCAACCGAAGGGACCCCTTTATTCCTTTAATGGGTCCTGGCGCCGTAGGAAGGGGAGGGGTATCAGAGAATGCGCTTTTCCCAATTGAGGGAATTATTTATGATCCTAAGAAGGACTCTTATGCTGTCGTTGGCGGACAGATCTATCGAGAGGGTGAGAGTATCAACGGCGCAAAAATCATTAAGATTCTATCCGACCGAGTCGTTTTTCTACAAGAAAGCGAAGAAGTAGTGATCTGGCTGAGAGAAGAAATCATTCCAGGAGGACCCAAAAAATCAGGAGAGAAACAATGAAACGAGGGGAGCTTTTGTGTTTAGGGACGCTTTTTTATTGTCTTCTGATCTTGGCTTTTCCTTCAAGAGGCTGGAGTCAAAATGAAGCCACTCCTGGAGAGCCTGCACAGGGAGAATTGGCTGACGCAACCCCAGCGGAAGAGCCGGGTAATGTGACTATGGATTTTAAGGACGCGGATATTAACACGGTTTTGCGTCTTCTTAGTCTTAAAAGCGGCGTTAACATTGTGGCCGGTCCCGAAGTTAAGGGCACGGTGACTGTTCGTCTTGAAAACGTACCTTGGGAAGAAGCTTTGAAAGTAGTGCTTCGAACCTATGGGTACGTGTATGAAAAAGTAGGGAATATTATTCGAGTGACAACCAAAGAAAACCTCGCCCAAGAAGATATCATTACAGACACCTTTATTCTTGATTACACAACAGCTGCCGAAGTGGAGTCAGCAGTAAAGGATATGCTTACCGAAAGGGGCCGTATCAAGACAGCTACAAGAACCAACATGGTAGTTATTTCTGATGTCCCTACCAATGTGTATAAAATTGGCGAGGTGGTCCAGAAACTTGATAAGCCGACACCCCAAGCCTACATTGACTCAAAAATCGTGAAAACGCAATTAGACAAAGGTGAAAACTTAGGAATCAGGTGGAATGCAGCAAGTATGGGAATCAGTGCTGGTGCGTCACGACCTACCACCTTTCCATTTGCGAGTCAAAAAGACACTAATAAAGAGTATATTCCCGGTTTTAGTGAATCGTTCTTTCCTCAAATTGGGGGCGCTACGACTACCTCTGGTACCTCAGTAACCAATACAGCCACAGCTAATACGGGTGATGTTCGATTTTTCCCTTTTCCAAATGCCGTTATTACAAATCAGGGTTTCCAGTTTGGAACACTCGATTTCACCCAATTTTCTGCTTTATTGTCTATGCTCGAGAGTCGAAGCAACACAAAAGTTGTCTCAAATCCTAGAATTGTTGTGTTGAACAACCAGCAGGCCGAAGTAAAGGTTGGAAGTGAGATACCCATACCGACTTTCGAAAGGAATGAGACGACAGGAAGTTTTGAGGTTACGGGATTCACCTACCGCGATGTGGGAGTGGTCTTGAAAGTGACTCCTCATATCAATTCGGCTGATGAAATCCTTGTCGATCTAAAGCCAGAGGTAAGCTCTCTTGGAGCAACCATTACTTACACGGCTACCTTGGCGGCACCAAGCTTTGATGTTACCAATGCGGTAACCCAAGTTTTAATCAGAAGTGGCGAAACAATTGCCATAGGAGGTTTAATGCAGGATTCAGTTGCTACTTCGGAACAGCGCTTCCCCTATATCGCTTCGATTCCGGGCGTGGGGAAACTTTTCCGTTCGAAACGCCAAACCGAAGGAAGCAGCAACCGGAAGTCAGAAACTATTTTCTTTGTAACGGTGACCATGATTGATATGGAAGGTCAACCGACAGTAGGGAAAAAGGATAAAAAGAAAACGCCTCTCCCTTCTCAAGAAACAGTTGGTTCTCAATCAGTTGTTAATACCCCTCAAGCACCACCTCTTACCCCAACCGCCGCGGGTACAGGCTGAGTGCTCGAAAACCTATAGAGTGTGCGGGTAAACACTAACGAAGTAGCATAAACGCTTGCTTGGACTAGGGAAGCGTTTATTCCTGATTGAGTTTTCCTTCCATCCCTCATCCGCTTTGTCACCTCACGCGAAAGCAGAGGTTCATACCTATGAAACAAGAGATTCTTATCACACTAGACGCTAACGAGAAACAAGTCGCCATACTTCAGGATGGCCGGCTTGAAGAGTTTTACATTGAACGAGCCGGTGAACCCAGAATGTTTGGGAATATCTACAAAGGAAGAGTCAAATCGGTAGTTCCAGGAATTGGAGCTGCTTTTGTCGATCTGGGAACCAAAAAGGACGGCTTCCTTTACGTAACCGATGCTCTCAAATCGCCCCTTGATCTGGAAACAGAATATGGAGAGTCGCCAGAAACCTCTTCCGAAGCGGACACGCGCTGGAAACGAATTGACGAGGTCCTCAAGGTGGGGCAAGAAGTGATCGTTCAGGTCGTCAAAGAACCTATTCGGAACAAGGGGCCTCGATTGACCACTCATTTTTCATTCCCTGCCAGATATTTGGTGATGATGCCCGGCGCGGAAAAAGTGGGTGTGTCGAGAAGAATTGATGACCGCCTCGAAAGAGAAAAAATCAGAAAAGCATTGGCTGAAATAGAGAAGCCAAAAGGCGCTGGATTTATTGTGAGGACTGCCGGCGAAGGAAAGGGAGTGAAGGAATTCCATAGAGACATACGTTATCTTGCGGCAGTTTGGGACAGGGTGCAAAAAGAGATTAAGAGACGAAAGGGTCCTTGCGTCATCCATCGTGACGCTGATCTCGTTGAAAGAGTGATCCGTGACTACCTGACAGAGGAGGCTACAGCAATTGTGGTGGATCATCCCGAGCTCTTTCACAGGGCCAGGCGATTCTGCCAGGTGTATGTTCCTGGACAGAAGGTCGATCTTCGTCATTACAGGGATCGCACCCCACTTTTCGAAAAGTATAGTATTGAAAAGGAAGTTGAGAGGACCTTTCAAAAGAATGTCGTTCTTAAATCGGGGGGTCATATTGTTATCGAACAGACAGAGGGCCTTGTCGCGATTGATGTCAATACGGGTAAATTTACAGGTCGAAGGAACCTCGAAGAGACCGTATACCAAACAAACATTGAGGCGGCCTGGGAGGTAGCAAGGCAGCTTCGCCTTCGTGACGCCGGTGGAATTATCATTATTGACTTCATTGACATGGAAAGGGCGAATCATAGGAGAGAGCTCTTCCGTGTTTTCAAAGAAGCGGTGAAGAAAGACCGCGCCAAAACAAACATTGTACAAATGTCTGAACTGGGTCTGGTTGAAATGACCCGTCAAAGAATGCGGCCCTCTCTGGAAAGCGCAGTTTACGAAACATGCGCCTATTGCGAAGGAAAAGGAATGGTCAAATCTGCCACGACCATGGCCATACAGACTGTTAAAGAAATCAGAAAGTCAATTGGAACGGCCCGCTCAAAGATTCTTAATGTGTACGTCCACCCCCGAGTGACCGAAAGGCTTCTCCACCAGGAGAAAAAAGCCGTTCAGAGCATCGAGCGAAACACCCAAAGCCGCATCTTTATCTTTGCAGAACCCTCGCTCCATCTTGAGGATGTAAATATCACGTTTGTGAAATAAAGTCCGTAGACGTATAATCGTGGCTGTATATGGATGCCACAACGGCTTTCTATCTTGTTTTCGGCTTAACAGCAATGGGGCTCGTGATTTATTGGACCACCCGTTCATTCCAGAGGCTTGAACAAGAGCTGAATCGACAGACCCAAATCTTCCAATCCGAGCTTCTCCAAATATCTCGCCAGATGAACGAGCAGCTTACTAGCAACTCGTCTGTAGTTCAAAATTATACACGCCTGATGGGTGAGTTCCAGAACCGCCTGGGGCAACTTCAAGAATCAACAAGGGCCATGATTGATATCGGTAAGGATATCTCGAGTTTGCAGGACATTCTCAAGGCACCTAAATTAAGGGGCATATTAGGCGAATTTTTCTTGGAAGAACTTCTTAAACAGCTCTTGCCTCAGGATCGTTATGTCCTTCAGTATGGGTTTAAAAGCGGGGAGAAGGTAGATGCTGTGATTCTTTTGGGGCAGGGGATGGTTCCTGTAGACTCTAAATTCCCGCTCGAGAATTTCAAAAGAGCCACTGCAGCAGGGACTGAAGAAGAAACGCGCCGTGCACGGAAACAATTCTGCCAAGATGTGAAGAAGCATATCGATCAGATTGCTTCAAAGTATATTTTGCCAGAAGAGGGCACCTTTGATTTCGCATTGATGTATATACCAGCAGAGAATGTTTATTACGAGACCATACTCAAGGATGAAGACTCTAAAGAGACGATGAGCCTAGCCCAACATGCTTTAAGTCAAAAGGTCATCCCTGTTTCTCCCAATAGTTTTTATGCTTACTTGCAGGCAATTGTTCTGGGACTTCGAGGACTTCGTATCGAGAACTCCGCAAAAGAGATCTTGAGTTGCCTTGGACAGCTTGCGAATGACTTCAAGAAGTTTTACGAGGATTTCGAAAAACTCGGGTTTCATCTTTCAAATCTTAACGCGGTGTATGAAAAAGCCGAAAAGAGGCTTGACCGTTTTCAGCATCAACTGCAGTCGATCGAGTCTCAAGAATCTTCACCTGCTTTACCGACTAATACCTCCTCGTAATGTGGCGGAATGTTTTAGTCGTGTTTGCCGCTTTGATAATTGGCAACCGACCCTTAATGAGCGGACTAACCCGGGAGGGAGTTGACGCTTTCTCAGAGATGCGACGCCAAATGGTGGAAACTCAGATTCAGAGACGCGGCATTAAAGATGAGCGGGTTCTTAACGCCATGCTTAAGGTTCCGCGTCATGAATTTGTCCCTACGGTTGAGAAGCTTCTTGCGTATACGGACGGCCCGCTTCCCATTGGCCATGGCCAGACGATCTCCCAACCTTACATTGTTGCTCTGATGACAGAGCTTCTTCACTTAGAGCCGAGAGATAAGGTCTTCGAAGTGGGAACAGGATCGGGATACCAGGCGGCGGTTCTGGCTGAGTTAGCAGAAGAGGTCTATACCATTGAGATATTGGAGCCGCTTTATCAACATGCAAAAACCACCTTGGAAAAGCTGGGGTATCGTAACATCCATACACGATTTGGGGATGGAACCAAGGGGTGGCCTGAAGCCGCTCCTTTTGATAAAATGATTGTAACCGCAGCAGGGATTAAAGTCCCAGAAGCTTTGGTTGATCAGCTGAAAGAAGGAGGACGTATCGTCATGCCTGTAGGGGAGGAAGAGCAGGTTCTTGTTGTGGGAGAAAAGCGAAAAGGTATCCTCCAGACTCACGAGACAATTCCTGTACGGTTTGTGCCACTTGTTGAAGAGGAGAAATGAGAAAATGGCTAAAAGAACTCGTAAAGTAAAAAAAGTGAAGAAAGCTCGGGCAAGAAAACCTACTAAAAGAAAAGCTGTCAAGAAGAAGGTTGCGAGAAAGAAGAAAACGAAGAAGGTCTCCAAGCAAAAACTAGCGCCCAAGCTTCCAGCAGAACCCATCGGCCGAGTGACTCATTACTTTCCCCACGTAAAGGCAACTGCCATATTGGTTGAGCGTGATGAGATAAAATTGGGTGACACCCTCTTTTTTAAGGGGCACACCACTCAATTCAAGCAGAGAGTTGATTCTCTTCAAATTGATCATCAGCCGGTCAATCAGGCATCGCCGGGTCAAGAAATTGGCATTCAGGTTAAGTCAAGAACGAGAGAGCACGACCTAGTTTTTAAGCTCTAGACCCATTCCTTTGCGTAGTCCCATACTCCTTGACTCAAGGCCTGCAGCGGTGCAAATCCGTTCAGGGTGGTATTCTGACAAGTATTTCGTCCGTTCCCGAATCATTCTTCAAAGAGATAGACACCATCCTAACGTTGTCATGCAGGTCTTCTGTAAGAAAAAAGCCATCCTTTGTGGCGTTAAAGAAGTCTTGCATATTCTAAAGATAGGTGCCTCTTCGTCCAAGCAACTTAAGATTTACTCCTTAAACGACGGCGATGAAATTTCGCCTTGGGAATCTGTTTTGCACATTGCTGGAGACTACTCACTCTTTGCCCATCTGGAAACTCTTTATCTAGGCATTTTAAGTCGTCGGACTTCACTCGCGACGGCTGTTCGGAGAGTGGTGGAAGCAGCTCAGGGAAGGCCGGTTCTTTTCTTCGCTGCACGTTTTGATCATTTTTTAGTTCAGCCCGGAGATGGCTTTGCAGCCCATATCGGGGGAGTTGCCGGTGTGTCAACCGATGCAAATACTGCCTGGTTAAAAAAACACGATGCTTTTGGTACCATTCCGCACGGACTGATAGCCGCCTACGGGGGAGATACGGTCCGCGCTAGCCTGGCTTTCGATCGCTACATGCCTGAATCGATTAAAAGGATTGCCTTAGTCGATTTTGATAATGATTGCGTAGGTACATCACTAGCGGTTGCAAGGGCTCTGGGGAAAAAGCTCTGGGGTGTTCGACTGGATACCGCAAGAGAGATTAAGGACGTCTCAGTAAAGGGAAAGGGGTCGCAGTCCCATGGGGTGTGCCCCGAACTGGTTCGAAATGTTCGTAGAGCCCTGGACCAGGCCGGGTTTCGTTGGGTAAAGATTATCGTGAGCGGCGGGTTTAATGCTGAACGTATCCGTGACTTCGTCAGGAAACATGTGCCCTTTGATGCTGTGGGTGTGGGAAGTGCTTTCTTTCATGAACGCGTCGAATTTACAGCAGATATTGTTAAAGTTGACGGTAGACCTTGCGCTAAAGTGGGAAGGGCGTATCGGCCGAATCGAAAACTAGAAAGGATTCGTTTAGGGCAAAACCATGTCACACGAATTTCTTAGAATTTGGCAAGAATTCGATATTGAAGAAGTAAAAAATCACCTCCTTATCTTGGGAGATGTCTCTGGAGACTGCGGTGCATGTCGGGAGCTTGGTATCCCATATCTCGAAGCCAGAGAATGTCCTAAATGTAAAACCGCGTTTAAGTACGTGACAAGCAGACGGCTTGAAACGCACCCAGGAGAACGTTTTCAGATCGTCTCCCGATTAAGGAGTAGACGTCCTGAACTTATTTTTATCGATTATGATGATTACAAGCGCACGTTAGGTCGTAAGAAGGCGCGAGATTTTTTTGAAAAGTAATTCCCTCCACGCTGTAGATCGCTCCTTAAGTTTCCTCGTTTCGCTCGTTTATTTTATTCAAGGCGCATTAAGCCTTTCTGCTATTGCCTTCCCTTTGCTTTTAAGAGGGAAGGGGTGGAGCATTGAAGATATTGCAACCTATTCATTCGTTGCCAACCTTCCTTGGGGTTTTAAGCTGCTTTACGGAGCGTTCTCGGATGCATTTCCTATTCGAGGCCTAAAAAGAAAGCCGTATATTGTCTTGGCCTCACTTCTTTCTCTTGCTGGCTGGCTGGGTCTCACGCTCTGTCCTCACAGTAAAATTTTACTCTATGTTTTTGGGATAACAGCAAACCTCGGGTTTGCTATGACAGATGTGGTAACCGACGCTTTGGTTGTAGAAAGATCGACTCCGCAAAATACACAACTGTATCAAAGCATTGCCTGGGGATTTCGCAGTTTTGGAGCCATTGTAGGTGGAGTTTTGGGGGGCGTAAGTGCCGCAAGACTTCCGTACCGACTGGTCTTTGGACTCACATCTGTTTTACCTGTTATTACCCTGCTGGCAGGGTGGAATGTTTCAGAAAATAGAGCGACTGGGAAGAAGTCGCTGAGCCATATTTGGAATCCTATCTTTGAAAGTGTGCGCGCCCTTTTTACCGGTGATCTAAGATGGTTTTCTTGTCTTTTCCTTGTGGGTAGCTTTGCGGCCTCCTTCAGCACCCCTTTCTTTTTCTTTCTTAAGGAGAATCTCCAATTTTCAGAAACTTTCTTAGGCTCCCTTTCGAGCCTTGCCTGGTTGGGCGCCATAGCGGGATGCCTTCTTTACGGAAAGTTCTTGAGAGAAGTGAACATTAAACGAATGTTGTACGTTTCGGTTCTGCTGAACCTGATCAACGTCTTAACGACATTTTGGATGGTTAATCGTATGAGCGCGATTGTATTATCCGTCGTTGGAGGGGTGCTCGGCTACATTTCCTTACTGCCTATGATGGCGGCATCGGCTTTGCTGGCTCGCCATAAGGGAATTGAGGGGTCCCTGTTCGCATTACTCATGAGCGTCAACAATTTGGGCCAGATCTTCGCTATCTTTATCGGCGGGAAGCTATTTGATATAATGGGCTTGAAATTTCTTATTGTTTTGAGTGGATTCGTGGTATTGGGTGGATTCTTTTTTGTGGCCCGTTTGAGGAGTTTTGAGAAGGAAAAGAATGGATCTCTCGCAACATCTGGGGCAGACAGCTTTTGAAATTGCAAAAACTCTGAAAGCGAAGGGGCATACCGCTTATTTTGCAGGCGGTTGTGTTCGCGATTTCCTAATGGGGGAGACCCCTAAGGATTATGACATAGCAACCACTGCCTCACCTGGTGAAATCGAGAGGCTCTTTCCTAAAACCCTTGCCGTTGGTAAACAGTTTGGCGTTATCTTGGTTGTTCAAGAGGGAAAGAATTTCGAAGTGGCCACCTTTCGTAGAGAAGGGGCTTACCATGATGGACGACATCCGAGCGAAGTTTCTTTTACAGACCCTGAAGAGGATGCAAAGAGGCGAGATTTCACCGTCAATGGTCTTTTTTACGATCCCTTCGCAAAAAGGGTTATCGACTACGTAGGCGGTGAAGAAGATATTTCTCGCAGGATTATACGGTCAATCGGTAATCCCGAAACGCGTTTTGAAGAAGACAAGCTACGGCTTCTTCGAGCTGTCCGTTTTGCGGCAAACCTGAATTTCACAATTGAACCCAAAACCTGGGAAACCGTTCGACACTTGACCCCTAAAATCCATCAGGTAAGCGCGGAGCGAATCCGAGATGAGTTGATTAAGACCTTTACGAGATCAGGGGCTGGTCGTGGGCTCGAACTTCTTTCTTCGAGTGGACTTCTCAAGGAAGTCCTTCCCGAAATAGAAGCGATGAAGGGGGTTGAGCAACCTCCTGAATTTCATCCTGAAGGCGACGTCTTCATACACACACGGATGCTCATGGAGCGTTTACAGGACGCGACCCCTGTGCTAGCTTTTGCAGCCCTTCTCCACGACGTAGGGAAGCCACCTACTTTTCAAATACGAGAGGGGAGAATCCGTTTTTATGAACATGCCCGAGTAGGAGCCCAGATGGCTAAGAATATCTTGAGGCGGCTCCGATTTTCCAATGATGAAATTGAAGCGGTTGCAGCCTGCGTGGATAACCATATGAAATTCGCCAATGTGAAAGAAATGCGCGAGGGAAAACTCAAAAGGTTTATGGGTACGAACACGTTTCCGACAGAACTCGAACTTCACCGTATCGATTGTGAGTCAAGCCATGGCCTTTTGGATAATTACCGTTTTTTGATAAAGAAAACAGAGGAATTTAAGAAGCTAGAACTTAAGCCCAAACCGCTTCTGGATGGAAATGACCTTATCGCCCTCGGGATGAAGCCAGGCCCTTCAATGAAACCTATTTTGGAAGAGGCTTACGAACTACAGCTTGAAAACCGTATTCAGACCAAAGAAAAAGCGCGGAGTTGGGCCAAAGGAAAGATGGATAGAAAATGACAAGATTCTTATGTGATGAGCAGCTAGGTCGTCTTGCAAAGTGGCTCAGACTGCAAGGGTTTGACACTATCTTCCAATGCCCCATTTCTGATACGGAGTTAATCCGTAGGGCTCAGTTAGAGGGGCGCATCATTCTTACACGAGATAAACACCTGGCTGACAAAACCCTTTGGGAGGCCATTGTCCTCATTGAGAATAAATCTTACAAGGAACAACTGAAAGAAGTTGGTAGGAAGGTCCGCTTACCCAAGAGCACGCCCTTTAGCCGCTGCCTAGAATGCAATACCCTTATCCAATCAATTGTTAGAGAAGAAGTCAGGGGATTAGTTCCTGAAGAGGTTTACGCGACTTACGAGAAATTCTACACTTGCCCAGTCTGTAAGAAAATCTTTTGGCAGGGAAGCCACGTCCAGAATAGTAAAAAACGTCTTCGCATGATAATCAGGTAAAACTCCTATGCGTTGGGTTTTTTTGTTTTTTCTCATTTTGTTAATTGCTCTGTCCATCGGTGTTTTTATTTTCATAACCAACCTGGATCTCAACAAATATCGGCCTTATGTAGAGTCAAAACTTTCAGAGGCTTTACAGGTGAATGCCAAACTGGGTAACTTATCCTT
>JACQLI010000007.1 GCA_016204125.1 Candidatus Omnitrophota bacterium | reverse complement strand
GGTGTCCTGATGAAGCTTTCCGATCTTGGGCGGCTTATCACCGATATTCCCTCTAATGATTTCAACCACGTGATCGTAGCTATCCCAAAGAAGGAAGGGGGTTATCTTTATATTGATCCAACCCTGCCTTTCGCTCCCTACGATTTTCTCACTCCATTTGAAGAAAACAGACAAGTGATCATTCTTGATCGTGTAGAGCCTCACTTTGAAACTACACCTGATTTGCCAGTGGAAAAAAGCAATCGGCTTCATAGTAAAGGCACGACGAAGATTAACGTGGATGGAAGCATGGACTCTGAAGGGGTTCTCCAGTATTCTGGCTTGCGCGGCATGGACTTCAGAAACGTCATCCGCCACACCAATCCTTCCCTTCTGCGCGATCTCATGGAAAGAGGTCTTAAGGCACGTTATCCGCAGAGCAAGTTAGAAAGTTATGAGCTTAGCGACACCCAGAATGTCGAAGAACCCTTCACTTTCAAAGTCAAAGGCAAGCTGATCGGTCCTGTGCAAGTAGCAGGCAACTTGCTTTTAGTCGATCAATCTCCCAGCGAGAGCGTTGTTGGCTTAGCCTCTTTGGTAACATTTGATCAGCGTATCTATCCTCTTTTCTTAGGGGTGGGGGTTATGGATTCTGTTGAAGACGTTATTATTCCTCCCGAAGGGTACATTCCCAAATCCATACCCGAAAATTTATCATTGATCAAACCATTTGGTTCTTATGAAAGGCATGTAGAAAAGCAGGGGAATCAACTCATTTGGAAGGTGACTTTTGTCGTTGATCAACCTGTGATTCCCGTGGAAATTTATCCAGAATTTAAAGCCTTTATCGAGAAGATAAGCGCTGCCGAACAGGAAAAAATGGTTTTTGAAAAGCCGCCCACACTATAAATGATAAAAGGTTGCGCCTCGCCTCAAGGAACGAAAAGTTATAAAGAGCGGTTTAAGGGTAAACTGGCCGAAGGGCATTTCCGCGAAAAGGAAGGTCTTTGGTTTTCATCGGTAGGCATGGGCAGTTATCTCGGCGACCCTGATGACGCAACGGATCGGCTCTACCAAGAGGCGCTTAAGGAAGCGATCCGTTCAGGCGTGAATGTGATCGATTCGGCTATCAATTATCGGTGTCAGCGAAGCGAGCGAAGTTTTGGCAAAGCCCTTCAGGAATTGATTGAGGAAGGGGAGATCAAGCGCGAAGAGATAATCGTATGCACCAAGGGAGGATTTATTCCTTTTGACGGCGAATATCCGATCAATCCTCCCAGCTATTTTCAGAAAACTTACCTCAATACAGGAATTCTCAAAATGGAAGATGTGATCCAAGGTTGTCATGCCATGACGCCACAATATCTTGAAGACCAACTCAATCGAAGCCTCGCCAATTGGGGCCTTGAGACAATCGACATTTATTATGTCCACAATCCTGAAACTCAGTTGGCAGAGGTAGACCGTAAGGAATTCTCGAAAAGGCTTCAAGCGTCGTTTGAATTTCTTGAAAAAAAAGTTTCTGAAGGGAAAATTCAAATGTATGGCACCGCAACTTGGTCGGGTTACAGATCAGGTCTGAATAGCCAGGAACATCTTTCGCTTGAAGAGATCAATATTTTGGCGCGCGAAGTGGGAGGCGCAAATCACCATTTCAAAGTCATCCAGCTTCCCGTCAATCTTACGATGCCTGAGGCGTGGGTGCTTCAGAATCAAAGATATGGGGCTGGGGTCATCTCCTTCTTAGAGATTGCCCAAAAGTTGGGCATGATTGTGATTGCAAGCGCCTCTCTCTTGCAAGGGCAGCTTACCCGTCCTTTTCCTACCCCGCTTCAGAATCTCTTTCCCAACCTCAAAAAGCCCTCTCAATGTTCACTCCAATTTGTTCGTTCGTTATCTGGAATGACTACGGCACTGGTAGGAATGAAACAAAGGGAGCATGTCCTGGAAAACCTTGGGGTAGCCCAGGTTTCTCCCTTTACGGAAACTGAACTCAGTCAACTCTTTCAAAAGAAGGGGTGAACCGATGAAGAATTTTCTTCTCACATTTTCGGGTCTGTTTTACGGCTTGGTGGCAGGGCTTCATCTTGTCCGCTACCTGATGAAATGGCCCGTGAGCATCGCGACATATGTTGTTCCTATGAAGGTGAGCCTCTGGGCATCGCTCGTATTTCTTTTACTTGCCCTAGGCTGCTTTGTGGCGAGTAGCGCAGAACGTCGTTAGATAGAATCAGATGAGAGAAAGACCGCCGTCAGCCGTGATCGTCTGGCCGTAAATCCAGGCGGCTTCTTCGCTCGCCAGGAACGCGACCACCTTGGCAAGATCCTCGGGCTTCCCAATTCTGTTAGCTGGAGTCCGGCGAACAACTTCCTTTTTTAAATTATCGATGTGGGGGAAAGATTGAATCGCATCGGTGTCAACGAGGCCACCCGAGACCGCATTGACTCGAATTTTTTTTGGCGCGAGTTCTACTGCCAAATAACGAACAAGCGCCTCCAGCGCTGCCTTTGAAATTCCAATGGCTCCGTAATTAGGAATGTATCTTTTAGATCCCAGACTTGAAAGCGTGATGATGGAGCCGCCTTCCTTTTCCATCCAAGGGAGAGCCGACTGCGCGAGAACAAGAAGCGCCTTTGTGTTGACATCGAGAGAGAGGTCCCACTGATTGACGCGAAGCTCAGAAACGGGTTTAAAGGCGCCAAGGGCTGCATTATGAACCAAGATATCGATTTTTCCGAAGGCCTTGCCCGCTTCTTCAACCAGCGTTTGGGCTTCTTTGGGGTTTCCTACATTGGCCTGGATTTTGAGAACGCGGGCGCCATTGTTCGTTAAGGCCTTTTCAGTTTTACAAGCCGCTTCCTCATTGCGCACAAAATTGAGTACAATGTGGGCTCCTTCACGCGACAGGAGTTCGGCAATAGCCCGACCTATGCCTCGGGAGGCTCCTGTGATTAAGGCGGTCTTTCCTTCAAACCGTTTCATAGAGAAAGGATTCTAACAAAATGGGGAACAGCTTAGAAGAAGATTATATCGATTTTATCCAAATCGAGGGCTTGAAAGACAGTATTGATGTGGCCAAGGTCTGCGATGAATTTCAGATTACCGAAGAGGAGCTTTTTGAATTTATAAACGAGCGGGTTACAAAACTGGAGGAACTCGGGATGAATGCCCAGAACGTAGGGGAATACCTCGGAACAGCCTTTCTTTTCGGGTACTGGTTGAGGGGTGTGCGGGGAGGTGCGTAGAAAAACCTATCTATTTTCTGACAAGAGAGTTACACTTATCAGCCGTGAAGGTTTATTTAATTAATCCTTTATTCCCCCCGACGATTTGGTCCTTCGAAGGACTTCATCCTTTTACGGGGACCCGTTTCTTGATCACCCCTCTCGGACTTGCCACGGTTGCCGCACTCACACCGCCCCACTGGGAAGTTGCTATTGCAGATGAAAACGTAGAAGAAATTGACTTTGAAACGGATGCCGATCTGATTGGAATCACCGCTTTCAATGTTCAATACCAGCGTGCGCTGGAAATCGCGGCCGAATTCAAAAGACGAGGGAAGCCCGTGGTTTTTGGCGGCCCCTACTGCAGTCTCTTTCCAGAAGCCTTTGAGGGCAAAGGGGATTACCGAGTTTCGGGAGAGGCGGAGCAAATCTGGCCCCAGTTCCTGCAAGATTTCGAATGCGGGAGGGCGTGTGAACTCTATGTGGCGAATGAGAAAAAGATCAATTTAGAAACGAGTCCTCTGCCTCGTTACGATCTCATTCGCGGCGAGAGATACAATGTGTTTTGCCTTCAAACCAGCCGCGGGTGTCCCTTCCAATGTGAATTCTGCGACATCATTGTGATGGACGGCCGTGTGCCTCGTATCAAAACCGTGGAACAGGTTCTTGCTGAGGTCGACTATTGTGTGAAGCAGGGCGCGCATTACGTTCTCTTTGGAGACGCCAATTTCATCGGGAACATGCCTTTTGCACGCAAACTCCTTACCGCCCTCGTGGAGTATTCTCAGAAAAATGATTACCCGGTGGAGTTTTGTTGTGAACTGACAATCAATGTTGCCCATAATCCAGATCTCTTAGAGCTATTGCAGGCTGCTAATTTTTATTCGGTCTTCATCGGTATCGAATCGCCCCGCTACGAAAGCTTGGTCGAAACCAAAAAGCTTCAAAATACCCGCCGAAGCACGGTCGAGGACATCGCGAGGATACACTCCTATCATATTTCGGTTATGGCGGGCATGATCGTCGGCTTTGATTCCGATGACCGTCTTATTTTCAAGGAACAGTTTGATTTCCTGCAAGAACTCGGTATCCCTTTTACAACCTGCGGCACTTTAATGGCGCTCCCGAATACACCGCTTTTGAAACGAATGGCTGCTGAGGGACGGCTGCTTGACGTGGAGTGGTCTTCCATCAACGGCCATGGCGCGGCCGATTGCAATTTTACCCCCAAGCAGATGACGCTCGAAGAGCTTCGAACCGGTTACAACTGGCTCATCCGCTCCCTCTATCGTTACAATACGTTTAGCGACCGCCTGGTGACACTTCTCAGTCGCTTTCAGAACCGGAACCGAGAACACAAACGGGCCAATCTGGACGCCAAATTCGCAATGCTTTTGGTCAAGGTTCTGGCCTATTACCTTCTTACCTTCGATTTTGAGCGCATGGGATTTTTTATCCGCTCGTTGTGGCGTGTGGCGACGAACGGCCCGTTTTCAGTTGGAAAATGGCTCGAATTTTTCCGCTGGATTGCCACCCACAGGGCTTTTCGCAAATATGTGACCGAAATCCATGGGGTTCCAGAAGGTGTAGACCCCGAAAGCCCGCCATTTGTTGTCCTGTCCAGAGAGAAAAATGCTGCAGCCGAACCCGCGGTGGTGCTTGAGGCGGTCTAAAGAAACCTGTCCTTTTTTATCCACCCCTTGTGATATAATCTCGACTTCGAATGAGTTCAATTGCGACCCAAATTCGAGGCCTTCAGAGAGAGTCTCTAGACTGGATTGTTGGGCACTTTCCCGTTATTGGTCTTGACCGAAGGGCAAAGGGGTTTGTATCGATCTTTGAAGAATTTATTCCCGAGTCAGCCGAGGTGCTTGACATTGGTGGGGGATGGGGCTTTTATGTCGAACCGCTTAAGCATTCTCGGGGATGCGAAGTGACGGTTTTAGATGTGGTAGAACCGAAATTCCGCAAAGCCCCCGTGGTTACTTATGAAGGCGGCAGGATCCCTTTCCCTGATAAGTCTTTCGATGTCAGTCTTCTTATTACCGTGCTCCACCATACGGCTTCTCCAGAGGAAGTGCTAGCTGAGGCCAAACGGGTAGCTCGGAAATTTGTTATTGTCGTAGAGGATCTTTACCGTGGCGCATGGGGAAGACTATGGACCATTCTTCGAGATAGTTTTTACACGTTCGAATGGATAGGGCATCCTCGTAACTTTCGGAAAAAAGAAGAGTGGAGGCAATGCTTCGAGCGGCTTGGATTTGAGCTGGAAGCCGAAAGAGAAGTTTACACCTCCCTTTTGGGGATTCGGATTCTGAACGGAGTTTTTATTCTGAAGGCCTGATATGGACGAAAAACAGATTTTTGAAAAAATTCAAGAATGTCTTTCAGGAGCGCTGGGCGTCGAACCTGATGAGATTCAGCCAGACAATTCTCTCATCAAGGATTTGGGTGCGGAATCGATTGATTTCATTGATATTATCTTTCGAATCGAAAAGGCATTCGACATTAAAATTCCGAGCGGAGAACTTTTCCCCGCCAATCTTCTCAATGAGGAGGGTTTGGTTCAAGGGGGTCGTGTCACACCCGAAGGCCTCAAGGTTCTTCGCGAAAAAATTCCTTACCTTGATCTAACCCATTTTGAGAAAAACCCTCAAGTCTCTAACCTAGCTGGTCATTTCACTGTCCAGATGATTCTCGATTATGTACGAGATCGACTATCCAAGAACATCGAAAAATCTTAGCTTGAATGCAATCTAACAAAAAGCTGGTTGGGATCGGAATAGACCTTGTTTCTTGGAGTCGAATCAAAAAATTTCTGGCAAGTCATTCACTCGAATTCTTAAAACGTCTTCTCACGCCGTCTGAACAAATTGCATTTCAAAGAGCTCGTTTTCCACACCAGTTCTTCGCTCGCTCTTTCTCTGCGAAGGAAGCCTCATTTAAGGCGTGTAACGGAATCGTAATGGGAGAGGAAAATTTTCGCGAGATCGAAGTCTCTATGTTAGGGGACAATCGATTTCATGTCGCCTTGGGTAATATGGGTTCCGAGTGCTGTCTGCGTAGTGAGGGAAAATTTGTCGAGGATTCCTATGGAATAACAGCTCAAGTCATGATTTGGAAAAGTTCAAGGGAAAGTCCATCATCATGAGTTGGATTTGGCTTGACGGAGTCGAGACCTTTGAAAGGGCAAAACTAATCAGGACTTGGAAAAAATGGGATTCCTCTTTTCCTCTTATTTACTTGATTGAATTCATCGCACAGTCGGGAGCGATCCTTCTTGGTCGGGAGAGCGATTTCGAGAAGGACGTGATTTTCACGAAGATTGAAAAAGTTGAATTTCTCGAACGCCCTGACGCTCATATACGTTTAGAAATAGAGGTGGAACCCGATGGACTCCGAGCCGAGGGAGGGTGGTTTCAAGGACAGATCCTTCAGGAGGGAAAAAAGATATTACAAGGACGTGTTCTTCTGATGAATGTCGGAAGGTTAAGGCCTGATGGCGAGGGTCCTGTTACCTTTCCCCAAGCTCTGATTGAAGCATTGCGACATAGAGACGAGGTCAAGAGTGGCCGCTAAGAGACGAGTCGTCATTACAGGCATTGGAACATTAAGTGCCTGCGGGATCGGCTACGAACCCCTTTGGAAGATGGCCCTGAGTGGAAGGTCATCCATCAGAGAGCTTTCGGAATTCTCGTCCAACGGTTCTCCCGTCAAAGTGGGTGGTGAGATTGTCGATTTTAGACCCGAAGATTTCATAAGAACCAGGAAGAACTTGAAGGTCATGAGCCGAGATATTCGGCTGGCTGTGGCCGCAAGCATCTTGGCGATCCAAGACTCAAGGATGCAGCTTGATCAAATCGATAGAAAACGCGCTGGCGTAACGCTTGGCTCGGGCCTTATCAATAATGATCTCGAAGAAATAGGTTCGGGAATCAAGGAGTCCTTAGACGAAGAGGGAAAGTTTCAAATTAAGCGTTTTGGCCGCGAAGGGATGAGGGCACTTTATCCGCTTTGGCTGCTCAAATATCTTCCCAACATGCCCGCCTGTCATATTTCAATTACGCATGGACTCAAAGGTCCGAATAACACCTTAATGACTTCTTCAACAGGTGGAGTTCAAGCGGTGGGTGAGGCCTATCGGATTATCCAGCGCGACGATGCGGATATCATGTTGGCAGGTGCAACCGACTCAAAGATCAACCCGCTTGGCTTGTCTCGGTTCCATCTTCTCGGTGTCCTTTCTCAAAGAAACCATTCACCGAGTGAAGTCTATCGTCCTTTTGATCGGAGGAGGGATGGAATGGTTGTCGGTGAGGGGACAGGAATTTTTGTTTTGGAAGAACGCGGGCACGCTTTGAAGAGAGGAGCCAAGATTTACGGGGAGATTTTAGGATATGGTGCAACACTCAAATCTCAGGAGAGGTCCATTAAGAAAGCGTTCGAAGAAGCCCAGAGAGACGTCGGAGAAATCGGATTCATTCATGCTCATGGGAGTGGAATTCCAGAAGAAGACATCCTTGAAGCTCAAGCCATCGCCCGTGTTTTAGAATCGTACGTTGAACACATTCCTGTCACAGCATCCAAATCAGTAACGGGCCATTTGATAGATGCGGCCGGGACAACAGAACTCAGCCTTTCGCTGCTCTCTCTCGAGAGAGGTATCTTGCCTCCCATTGTCAATTTGGAAGAACCCGATCCAGAATGTGATCTGAATTTTGTGATGGCCAAACCCCAAAGAATAGAAGTTTCAACTTTTCTTCTTCATAGTTCAGGTTTTGGCGGACAGACCGCAACGATGGTGGTGAGTCATGGT
The DNA here is from genome assembly GCA_016204125.1 of Candidatus Omnitrophota bacterium. Classification (GTDB taxonomy): domain Bacteria; phylum Omnitrophota; class Omnitrophia; order Omnitrophales; family JACQLI01; genus JACQLI01. The sequence continues at coordinate 29,036 of JACQLI010000007.1, read as the reverse complement.
AAATCCTAACGGTCACAGGCGCGTCGTCGTTACAGGTATGGGGATTGTGAGCCCTCTCGGTTTGTCTCGAGAAGAGAATTGGGCCAATTTGATACGGGGCAAATCAGGTATCGGCAAGATCACTCTTTTTGATGCCAGCGAGTTTCCTGTCCAAATTGCAGGAGAAGTTCGCGATTTTGATTTTGACTTCTGGGTAACGCAAGATGAGGATCTAAAAAAGGCGGGGCGTTCCAGTTTCTTTGCCCTTCAAGCTGCTCAAGAGGCGATCGAGGATGCCCGACTCAGAAAAGAAAGTGAGGATCCTGAACGTTTAGGGCTTTATTTTGCAGCGGGCGACTGGGGCATCAATTTTGATGGTTTTGTGGCAACGCTCTCCTCTTCTTGGGGTGGCAATGGAAAGATCGTAGACCCCGGAAAATACATTAGCCGAAGCAGTGATTTTCTGGAGGGCCGAGGGGAGCTTGAGATTCAACCTTTTATGACCGTCAAACACCTGGCTAAAAGATTTGGCATCGAAGGTACAGTCTCTAATTGTCTGACGGCTTGCGCCGCGTCATCCCAGGCCATTGGAGAAGCTTTTGAGGAGATTCGGCGGGGAGATGCAGATCTGGTTCTAACGGGCGGATCCCACTCTATGATTTATCCTTTAGGTGTTGCTGGTTTCAGTTCCCTGACCGTTTTATCCAAGCGAAATAATGAACCAGAAAAGGCATCGCGCCCCTTCGATAAGAAAAGAGATGGGTTTGTGCTTTCAGAAGGCGCTGCAGCTCTGGTGCTTGAAGAATTGTCTCATGCTTTGAAAAGAGGCGCGCCTATCTACGGGGAAGTGATCGGATACGGTTCTACCGCCGATGCCTATCGTTTAACGGATATGGATCCAGAAGGAGAGGGGGCTTGTCGAGCGATTGAGCTGGCTTTGAGGAAAGCCAGAATCAATCCCGATGAAGTCGACTACATCAATGCTCACGGTACCGCTACGCTTGTGAACGATGCCATCGAGACCTTGGTGATCAAGAAAGTTTTTGGTGAGGCCGCCTACAAAATCCCCGTGAGTTCCATCAAATCAATGCTCGGCCACATGATTGCAGCAGCAGGTGCTAGCGAACTGATTGCCTGTCTCCTGGCTATTCGTGATGGCGTCATCCCACCTACCATCAATTACGAGGAATCTGATTCCGCCTGCGATCTTGATTACGTTCCCAATGAATCCCGTGAGGCGAATGTCGATGTTGCGCTGAGTAACTCATTTGGGTTTGGGGGACAAAATATTTGCCTCATTGCAAAACGATATGAGTAAGAAAAATATTTTCATTACAGGAGTAACGGGAAGTATCGGGCGTGAACTCATCCGTGTCTTCTTGGAGAGGACAGAGGATAATCTTTTTCTTCTTGTGCGGCCTAAGGCATCTGACTCCCATGAAGAGAGAATCTCCAAACTCCTCGCTAAATTAGGAATCAATGGAAAATCAGTTGGCCGCATTCGTGTCTTTGCAGGCGATGTGGCTCAGGGACGGCTGGGCTTGAGCGAACGTGACTGGAAAGTGGCGTCGGGGGAATCAGATGAGTTTTATCATATCGCAGCCCTCACCAATTTAGGTGCTTCAAGGGAAGAGGCAGAGAAAATCAACCTTCAAGGCACGATCCATGCGCTGGAGCTTGCGCGCGAGGCTCATCAAAAAGGAAGACTTGGGAGATTTTTTTATTTCAGCACAGCCTATGTGGCGGGCAGCCTTACCAACATTCACTCTCTTGAAGACGAACTTCCCGAAGGTCCTGTATTCGGTAACCACTATGAGGCAACCAAATTCTTAGCCGAGCAAAAAGTTCGGGAAGAAATGGCTGAGGGGCTTCCCGCAGCGATTTTTAGGCCAAGCATTGTAGTGGGAGATTCGGCAAGGGGAGCGGTATCGGAATTCAACGTCATCTATCCTTTTTTGCGTCTCTTTGCCCACGGTCTCCTTAAAAGACTCCCTTCTCGGCTTGATCACTCTTTTAACATTGTTCCCATTGATTTTGTCGTGGAAGCCTCCTTCCATATTTCCCGCCAGAGAGATTGTTTGAAAAAGACTTTTCATCTCGTCACAGAAAATCCGCCCACCCTTGACCTTCTTCTGCAGGTGAAAGAGGAATTGGGAGATTTTCCTCCCGTTGAGGTTATTCCCCCAGAAGATTTTTTGGTTGAAGATCTCGATCCGAGGGAGAAAGAGGTCTTTTCGAGCTTGAAACCCTACCTGGGCTACCTAGGAAGCTCCCTTACTTTTGATACGAGAAATACCCGTAAGACGTTAGAAGGAAGTAGAATTCCTTTTCCCAATACAGACCGCTTTTTCTTGAAAAAGATTGTCGATTACGCTCTCGAAAAGGGTTACTTTCTTCGCAAGGTTTAACGCCACTTCAATTCCTTCCGCCGTAGAGAATTCCAAGCCGCATCGAGTAAGATTCCTGTCAGAATGAGGGCTGCCAGCGGATGAAGAAAAATGTATTTCTTTGGTCCCCCCAGGATCGAATGTGACTTCCAGGCCGTCAGGAAAACAAGCCCCAGTATCAAAGAATTGATGAGTCCTAAGATTCCAAAGTGCTCAGGGTCTTTAAGGGCATCAAGTGTTAGGGAAGGCAAAAGAAGAAAGGGGAGAAAAGAAAAGAAGAAAATGGAAATTGCTTTCTCCAGGAGATGAAAAGGATTTTTCTCGAAGGCATGAAAAAAGATCCGCCGCCATCCCCGCCAAATTTTTTTAAGTGACCGATACATCCTTGTGCCGTAAATTTTCGTTCCAATAGCGCACTCGACTCTCCGACGGATTTTCTTAGTTTCTCTTACTAATTCAAAATCCTCAAGGAAAGCACCTTTTACTTTCGTATGCCCACCGATGATTTGGTAAGCCTCTCTTCGGATCATCAAATATTGTCCATTCCCAAAGGTGAATCGAGAAGTAGGATCGTTGACTCTGTAGAAGGGAAACCAAAGTCCTGTAAAGGCCATAGCAGCAGGTTGGATAGTTTTCTCCCAAAAACTTTCCGTAAGACATCGAGGGGATAAAGTCAGAAGGTCGAGATCTTTACTTTCTGCATAGGAGACAGAACTGGAAAGGGACCATGGATCATGGCGTGTATCCGCATCCGTGAAAAGAAACCATTCTCCCCTGGCAAGGAGCGTTCCTTGGGCGATAGCCCAATTTTTGCCCGTCCACCCCTTGGGCGCTTGAGAGGCATTGACGGTTTGAATGGAGTCGGGGTATAAACGAGCGTATTCATTGAGGATTTCAGAAGTTCGGTCTATGGAATTGTCGTTAATGACGATAATTTCCTTAGCGGGGTAATTCTGGTTCAGGAGGCATTTGAGGCAATCTCTTAAGTTTTCTTCCTCATTTTTTACAGGGAGAAGGATGGAGACAAGGGGAAGAGGCGAAGGCAAGGATTCAGTGGGTTTGACTTCGGGATTCTTGAGAAGCGCCTGAAAGGCTCTCCGACTTCTCTGAAACCAGACAAAAACGGTCAAAAGGTAAAAAAAGGAAAGTGCATTCAGCATTTTTGAACACTAAGGTACCACAAAATTGAGCCAATTTTTCGGAAAATTTGGTAAGGTTATTGTTCTTCTGCGGTGGCCGCTTCTTTTAGTTTTTATTCTAGCGACCCTTTCCTTTGCCCACGCGCTTCCCTCACTCAAAATTGATCCTTCGACAGAGGCGCTTTTTGAAAAACGAACACCAGCGTATCAATTCTACCGAGAGTTTAGAGAAAACTTCGGAAGCGATTACCTGATCGCCATTGCTATCAAGACCCCTGATTATTTCACGATGCGGAATCTTCTTCTGACAGACATCCTGACAAAAATTCTCTCAAAAGATCCGAGGGTTGATCGGGTCTTAAGTTTGACCAATGCCCTTGATATTAAACACAGGGTTCTTGGTGTCAAGGTAGAACCTGTCATCGAAGGTGTTTTAGAAGGAAAGAAACCGATGGAAAAATTCAAGAAGGAGGCTCTTTCCAACCCCTTTTTCTTAGGGAATCTTCTTTCTGAAGATGGAAAAGTCAGCGCTATTCTCATCCGCCTCAAACCCAAGTCCGATGACCCCCATTTCCTTCGGGGTTATGTGAGCGATCTCCGCTCAACCCTTGGATTTTTTGCCTGGCCTGATGCTCAACTTTACGTGGCGGGTTCTCCTGTAGAACAGCACGATTTCATCGATGCCATCCGAAGAGATCAAATGTTTTTCATCCCTTCAGTGAGTCTTTTTCTGATCTTGGCAACTTTTCTGATCTATCGTAATATTCCGAGCGTCGTAGTTGCGATGTCGATCGTTTTTGTAACGATCGTCTGGACATTCGGAACCATTGCGCTTTTGGGTTATTCGCTCAATCTGATTAATTCCCTTCTTGCGCCTGTGGTTATGATTATTGCGGTTACTTACAGTATCTACCTGATCAATCTTTTTTCGGAACTCCGTTCTCATCACAAAAACATACGTGAAAGCATTGCCCTTACTTTGCAGCATCTGGGAGTGCCCTGTTTTCTAACTACCGCAACGGCTGTGGTTGGATTTCTTTCTCTTCTATTAAATGAAGTTCCTGCGGTGCAGAGTTTTGGACTCTTTGCCGCTTTGGGGATTTTTTACGCTTATACTTTGGCAATGATCCTTATGCCCATTCTCTTGCCCATTCTTCCTTTCCAGCATGACTTGGAAAACGATCGGGAAAAAAACTTTTTCAATCAAGTGGTCATCGTTTATCTGGAAAAGATTCAATTTCATCTGAAATGGATTCTTCTCATAGCAACGGTCGTGTTGATAGCTCTTTCCTTTGTTGGTGTTCAGAGAATCCGTGTGAATACTAACCTGATCGCTGACCTCCCAACCCGTTCGCCTCTGGCCATCGCAACCCGCTTCATTGATGAGCATTTGGCGGGTGTTTATTCACTGGGCGTGACGATTGAAAGGCGCGACCACAAGCCGTTTGTTACAGTCGAAACCATGAAACAAGTTGACGCCCTTAGTCACTTCTTGGAAGAGCAGGAAGAGATTACCAAAGTCAATTCCCTCGCGACGATTATCAAAAAGGTCCATGAAGCCAGAATGGGAGACCCTCTTGGTTTTATTATTCCCGTAAGAGAGAAAACGCTTCAGAAATATATCGAAAAACTGGCCGAGTCTAAAAATCCTGACTTTTGGAGTTTTATTTCAAAAGATTATCGTCGCCTGCGGCTTGAAGCGAGGATGAAGGCTGTTGGGACGGAAAAGGGGAGACTCCTTGAAGATCGAATCTGGAGGTACGTCCGCACCCATTGGAAAGAAGAGTATGATATCCGTATCACAGGAAGCACCGTTTTATTGGGACAAATGGCAGAGCGGCTTGTTATGAATCAGATTCATAGTTTGGGTCTAGCTTTTGTTTTGATTCTGACTTTAATTGCCATTTTTTTTCGTTCCCTCAAAATGGCTCTCCTTGCAGCTATTCCTAATCTCATTCCGATCGTGGGGCTTTACGGAATCATGGGTTATTCAAGGATTGAGCTCTCAACCCCCACGGCTATGATCTCAAGCGTGGTTCTGGGTCTTGTGGTTGACGCCTCCATTCAGTTTCTCTATCGGTTTCGGACTGAATTTATGCACAGGAGACATTACCTTCAGGCCCTTCACCATACCTATAGAAATGTGGGAAGGGCCATGATGGTGGCTACCCTGATCTTGGTTTTCGGATTCGCCACCAGCATTTTTGCCACTTTCAAACCCACGGTCTATTTTGGAATCTTGACGAGCATAACCATCCTCTTTTCATTGGGTTGCACGCTTATCCTGCTTCCAATCGCCTTGATTATTCTGAAGCCTTTTGGGCCTCAAGCCGTATTCCACGAACAGACCCACCGCAAGAGAGTTTGACACCCCCCAAGCACTCATCTATAATCGCCGCTTAAAGTTAGGTAAATTTTAACCAGCCATGATACCTGAATCAGAACTTGTCCGTGAACGTAAAACCAAGAGAGAATCGTATCTTAAACAGGGGATTCGTCCGTACGGGGAAAGATACCTTCCTATCGAGCCCATTCAGAGCATCCTCAACGGGTTTCAAGAAGGAAAACGTATTCGTATTGCGGGTCGAGTCATGGCTCGAAGAAGTCATGGCAAAAGTACCTTTTGTGACCTCAAGGACGAGAACGCTAGAATTCAGATTTATGCCAAGGAAGATGTCTTGGGGCCAGAAGGTTACGAGAGATTCTCTCAGCTTGATTTGGGCGATATCGTCGGGATTGAGGGTTCGCTTTTTACTTCTAAAATGGGAGAGAAAACCGTCAAGATTGAGAAATGCGTCCTTCTTTCCAAAATCATCCAAGTTCTTCCTGAGAAATGGCATGGACTTCGTGATGTCGAAATCCGTTACCGCCACAGGTACGTTGATTTGATTGTCAACGATGAGGTGAGAAAGACTTTTCAGCTCCGAAGCGAAATCATCCGTGAAATAAGAAATTTTTTAGATGGCAGGGGATTTCTGGAAGTGGAAACTCCCATCATGCAGCCGATCCCTGGCGGCGCGAGAGCCCGCCCTTTTGTGACACGTCATGAGGCTCTCGATACGGATCTTTATTTGCGCGTTGCCCCTGAACTTTATCTTAAGAGGCTTCTTGTGGGTGGATTTGAAAAAGTTTACGAAGTGAATCGGAATTTTCGTAATGAGGGAATTTCGATCCGACACAATCCCGAATTCACGATGCTTGAACTCTATCAGGCCTACGCAGATTACAACGATATGATGGCTCTCACAGAAGAACTCATCTCTGGGCTCGCTAAGAAAATTCATGGCAAAGAAGAAATCGAATACGGCGAAAAGCCCCTTTCGTTCAAACGACCTTGGAAACGAATCTCCTTTTATAAAACGCTTCAGGAGAAGACAAACGTGGACTGGCAAAAGGCCGATATCAAAAAAGAGGCGAAAAAGATCGGTGTTGAATTTAAGCCCAATGATGAACCGATCGATGTCCTCAACGCTGTTTTTGAATCGGTGGTTGAACCCGATCTTTGGAATCCCACCTTTGTGGTCGATTATCCTGCAGAATTCACACCTCTTGCCAAACCGAAGGATGACGACCCAGACCTCGCTTATCGTTTTGAGCTCTACATAGGAAAAATTGAGATCGCAAATGCCTTCTCCGAACTCAACGACCCGATTGTTCAACGCGAGAAACTTGAGAAACAGGTTGAGATCATCGGGGGAAATAAAAAGTTGGACGAAGACTTTGTGATGGCGCTCGAATATGCGATGCCCCCTGCTGGAGGCTTAGGGATTGGAATTGATCGGCTTATTATGATCTTAACCAATCGTCCATCGATTCGAGAGGTTATCCTTTTCCCACAGCTTCGCCCCGAAACGAAGGATACGAATCCTTGAAATACGAAACCTGGATTGCCTTCAAGCACCTTACGCGGAGGAGAAAAACAGGGTTTGTTTCTCTTATTTCCCTCATCTCTATTCTTGGTGTAGCGGTTGGGGTGATGGCGCTTATCGTGGTGCTGGCCGTGATGAGCGGATTCGATCGGGAGCTCAAACAGAAAATCGTCAACGTGAACCCTCATCTTCGTATTGAGAAGACGAATGGTGTTGAAGATCTAGAGTCCGCAGTGTCGAGAATTCGTTCATGGAATCTATCTGGAATAGAAACGGTTTCTGGATTCATTGAAGGGCAAGCCATCATTCGTTCTCAAAGAAATGCGATTGGAGTCTTGGTGAAGGGGATTGACCGTTTTCGTGAGGACATGACGATTTTTGGTGACAATCTTCGCTGGGGTACGCTTGATTTTGAGCCCGAGGAAAGAATGGTGATCAAAAGGCGATTTTTGGGTCTTTCAAAGAAGAAAGTCTTTCGTCATATCCCAGCTGTCGTGATCGGTGAAAGTCTGGCTCGTATTTTGGGAGTAGGTCCTGGAGAAGAGATTTCGCTTATCGCTCCCTTTGCAGAAGAAGGAAAGACCTTTTCTCTTGAAAAGGCAGAGACCCGAACCTTCCAGGTGACGGGAATTTTTCGCCTGGGAATGAGCGATTTTGACAGCAACCTTGTTTTGATTGACCTTGAAGAGGCGCAAACACTTTACCATTTAGGGAAAAGGGTAACTGGGCTTAGTGTTCGGTTTTTCGATGTTGACCAAGCGGAGAAGCTGAAAGTCCTCTTTCGTTCAGAACTTGGCGAAGAATACTGGGTTCGTTCTTGGTTTGATTTGAATCGGAATTTCTTCTCAGCTTTGCAGGTGGAAAAAAATGTCATGACCATTCTCTTGGCGCTGATCATTTTGGTTGCAGCGTTTAACATCGTATCGACCCTCATCATGGTGGTTATGGAAAAGACCAAGGATATCGGTATCCTTCGGGCGCTTGGGGCAATGAGGAAAAGCATCCGTAAGATTTTTGTTTTGGAGGGATTTAGTGTGGGCGTGTTTGGTGTTATCTTAGGATCTGTCTTGGGCCTCTTGTTCGCTTGGAATTTGAACCCTATTGCTGATTTTGTCGAGGAGACAACAGGCTTCTCGGTTTTTCCAAGCGACATTTATTATTTGGATAAAATTCCGACTGAGATTAATTTTACTGATGTAACGACCATCATCGCTTTGGCTTTGCTCACTTCAGTTCTGGCAGGAATTTATCCTGCCCAGCGGGCAGCAGCCCTCAATCCTGTCGAGGCCCTTCGCAATGAGTAAGGTTACACTTCTGGTGGCTGAGAAGGTGCGGAAAGATTTTCCAACACCCGATGGACCTCTCTCTGTTTTAAAGGGGGTGGATTTTTCTCTCAAAGAAGGCGAGCTTGCGTTTATCGTTGGAAGGTCAGGATCGGGAAAGTCAACCTTCCTTCACCTTTTGGGCGGACTCGATCGAGCAAGCGAAGGGAGAATTTTTTTTAAGGGGAATGATTTAAGCCAAATGAATGAGAAGGAACTGGCTCTCTATCGGAATCGAAAGATTGGATTTATTTTTCAGTTCTTTCATCTCCTTCCAGAGCTTACCCTTTTCGAGAATGTTTTGCTTCCCAGCTTGATGGCGGATAGCCCAAATTCAGGTCGTGCGCGCGAACTGATCAGACGAATGGGGCTGAAGGGAAGAGAAGGACATTTCCCGTCTGAACTTTCAGGCGGTGAACAGCAAAGAGCCGCCATTGCTCGGGCGCTTGTGAACGGACCCGAAATTGTTTTTTGTGACGAGCCAACAGGTAACCTCGATGACGAAACTGCCGAAATGGTCTTTGGGCTTTTAACGAGCCTTCACCGTGAAACAGGGCTCGCTTTAGCGATCGTGACTCATGACGAACAGATGGCGCATCGATTTGAAAATGTTTATCGACTTCATGACGGGGTATTAACCCAAGATCAGGTGAGTATCTAACTGATAAGCGAATAAAAGGAGAATAGCTGCATGGAACTAGAAGTTTACATTGATGGAAAGTGGTATCCAAAAAGCGAGGCAAAGATTTCGGTTTTTGATCACGGTCTTCTTTATGGAGATGGCGTCTTTGAGGGAATCCGAGCTTACAATTGCCTAGTTTTCAAACTCAGGGAACATCTCGATCGACTTTACGAGTCGGCGCATACGATCATGTTAAAAATTTCGTTTGATCATAAAAAGATGACAGAAGTGATTGTCCAAACTCTGAAACGGAATCATTTGCGGGATGCTTATATTCGGGCTGTTGTTACGCGCGGCACAGGAGATCTCGGACTCGATCCCCAGAAGTGTAAGAAGCCGACGATCATTGTTATCACCGATAAGATTGTTCTCTATCCTGATCGTCTTTATAAACACGGCCTTGAGATCATCACTGTGCCGACAGTCCGAAACCATCCTGAGGCGGTCAACCCTGCCCTGAAGTCATTGAATTACCTTAACAACATCCTGGCGAAAATCGAGGCTACCCATTCAGGCTATGTGGAGGCTCTCCTTTTGAACCATCAGGGTTATGTTGCAGAATGCACAGGCGACAACATTTTTATGGTTAAAAATGACACACTTATGACTCCACCTACTTATGCGGGGGTACTTAGGGGGATTACCAGAGCGGCCATTTTGGACCTTGCCAGGCACAAAAAGATAGAGGTCGAAGAAAAGATTTTGACTCGGCACGATCTTTTCAATGCTAATGAAGTATTTCTAACAGGCACTGCAGCGGAAGTGATTCCCGTCGTTAAGATTGATGGAAGAACGATTGGGAATGGTGAACCTGGGAAGATAACCCAATCTCTCATGAAAGCCTTTCACGATCTGACCAAAAAAGATGGGGTTAGATACTCTTTATAGTGTTTTTGTGCCTGTTTGGTGCTAATTTTGCTAGTGATGTTATAATTGTAAGGCCAACAAAGGTAGAAACCCATGATTTGTAATGTTTGCGGAGCTAACGAAGCTACGATTCACCTCACTGAGATCGTCAATGATCAGATGGTAGAAATCCATCTATGCGAAGCCTGTGCACAGGAGAAGGGTACAGAGTTTAAGACCCACTTCAACGTCAATGACCTTCTGAGCGGTTTTACCGATTTGGCAAAGGAGCTAACGGGCGCTGACGAAAAGACCGTTTCTCTCAAATGTCAAAATTGCGGTCTCACTTATGATGAATTTGGTCGAACAGGAAGACTCGGTTGCGCTGAATGCTATGAAGCCTTTTCAAAGTTACTGCTCCCTCTGATTAAGCGGGTACAGCACTCTTTGCAACATAGGGGGAAACGTCCTTCCCAGGTAGCTCATCCTGTTGTTCGAACAACCCAAAGTTTAAAAGATCTTCAAAATCGGTTAACCAAATTGATTCAGCACGAAGAATTTGAAGAAGCAGCCAGGCTTCGTGACCAGATTAAACAGCTTGAGGAAAAATTGAAAAAGGGTAAGAAAAAACCACAATGAGTGAGCAGATCAATCGTCTTTTAAAGAATACGACCGAATGGCTTAGGGGAACTGGACCTGATGCAGACGTTGTCGTCAGTTCACGGATTCGACTTGCAAGAAACCTGGCTGGTTTCCCCTTTATCTCAAAACTCGGAAAAGAACAAGAAGACGAAGTGATTGATCTGGTGGAAGAGGCAGTGAGTCAAACGCCCGCGTTGAAAGATACCCTTTTTATCAAGTATCGAGATGTAACCGAACTTGATAAGCAATTCCTTCTTGAAAGGCACCTCATCAGTCGAGAACATGCGGTCGAACAAGGCGAGAAGGCCGTTGCCTTGAGTCCTAACGAGGTCGTGAGTCTTATGATTCTTGAGGAGGATCACCTTCGTCTTCAGGTCTTTCAATCGGGATTCAATATCACCGAGACTTGGCGCATCATCAATGAAGTGATCAATGAACTTGAGAGAAATTTGTCGTTTTCTTTCCATACGGATTTAGGTTACTTGACAGCTTGTCCAACCAACGTGGGCACTGGGATTCGTGTTTCATGTATGCTCCACCTGCCAAGCCTTGTCCTGACCAAACAGGTGAATAAAGTGCTCCAAGCCTTGGCTAAACTGAATTTAGCGACCCGCGGCCTTTATGGAGAAGGGAGCCAAGCAAGCGGCAATTTCTTTCAGATTTCCAATCAAATCACATTGGGACAAACCGAGGAAGAAATTGTCGAAGGACTCGAGAAGGTTATTCATCAAATGGTTTCACATGAAAAGGAAGCCAGACAGTATCTCTTAGAAAAAAGAAAAGCAAAATTTGAGGATCAGATTTGGCGGGCGCTCGGGACCCTCAAGTCTGCACGTGTTATCTCTTCTGGAGAGGCAGTGCAACTTTTGAGTTTGGCGAGGCTGGGAGTCGATCTTGGGTTTGTCTCAAGCTTGAAATATTCGGAACTCAATAACCTCTTTTTGGTTCTCCAGCCAGCCCATCTTCAAAAGCTCTACGGACGTGCACTTGGACCTTCTGAGAGAGATATTCGTCGGGCCGATCTCATTCGGGAGAAACTAAAAGTAGTTGCCATTTAACTTTGATATTAACGATAAGGAGCCGTCCTGATGTTTGATCGATTTACGGAAAGAGCGCGTAAGGTCATTATCCTCGCCAAGGAAGAAGCCAAACGTTTCAACCATGACTACATCGGGACTGAGCATATCCTGCTTGGCCTCATTAAAGAGGGCGAAAGCGTGGCAGCGGCAGTTCTGCAGAATCTGGGGCTTTCTCTAGATACCATTCGTCTTGAGGTGGAAAAGCTTGTCCAATTCGGCCCCAGTACGATTGTCTCAGGAGATATTCCTTTTACTCCCAAGGCCAAAAAGGTGATTGAGCTTGCGATGGACGAGGCGCGTCGTCTTGGCCACAACTACATTGGAACCGAACACCTTTTGCTGGGGCTTATCAAGGAAGGAGAGGGAGTGGCGAGCCACGTTTTAATGAATGTCGGCCTTGATCTCAATAAAGTGCGCGCTGAGGTAATCAAACTTTTGGGTTCTTCCGCACCAGGGGGAGGCGGAGGCACGGGGGGAACCCCTTCCGTTGGAAGCGTCAAAGGCAAGACCAAAACACCTGCCCTCGACTCATTTGGCCGTGACCTATCCCAACTTGCTCGGGAAGGAAAACTGGATCCTGTGGTGAACCGAGAAAACGAAATTGAACGGGTGATACAGATTCTTGCCAGAAGGACCAAGAATAACCCTGTTCTCTTGGGAGAGGCTGGAGTAGGAAAAACCGCTATTGTGGAAGGTCTTGCCCAGCGCATTGTGGCTGGGGATGTGCCCGAAATTCTTCTCGATAAACGGATTGTTGTCCTTGATTTAGCCTTGATGGTTGCGGGTACCAAATATCGTGGACAATTCGAGGAACGGATCAAGGCAGTGATGGATGAAATCCGCCGTTCGGAGAATGTGATCATCTTTGTAGACGAGCTCCATACCTTGGTTGGAGCAGGCGGGGCCGAAGGAGCGATTGACGCCTCGAATATATTGAAGCCTGCTCTTTCACGGGGAGAGATTCAATGTATCGGCGCAACCACTCTTGACGAATACAGGAAATACATCGAAAAAGACGCGGCTTTGGCAAGACGATTCCAGACTATCATGGTCGATCCACCGACGGTTGAAGAAACCATCGAAATCCTAAAGGGTCTTCGGGATAAATACGAGGCGCATCATCGAGTCAAAATTCTTGATGAGGCGTTAGAGGCTGCCGCCAAGCTATCCGATCGTTATATCACAGGCCGTTTCCTTCCTGACAAGGCCATTGATCTGGTTGATGAAGCGGGCTCTCGGGCACGCCTTTCTGTGACCACACTGCCAAAAGACCTTAAAAAGCTTGAGTCCCAGATTGAAGAATTTAAACGGGAGAAAGAGGCATCGATTAAGGGACAAGATTTTGAGAGAGCTGCCAAATTGAGAGATGAGGAAAGAAAGACTAAAGAGGAACTGAGTCGTCTGAGGAAAAATTGGAAGGAATCAAAATCTGAAGTGGAGATTCAGGTGACGGCAGAAGATATCGCCACCATCGTCTCTAAATGGACAGGCGTTCCCCTCCAACGTCTTGAAGAGAAAGAGACCGCGCGGCTTCTTCGTATGGAGGATGAGATCCATAAAAGAATCATTGGCCAGGAAGAAGCATTGAAGGCCATTGCCGACGCCGTTCGCCGTTCTCGTTCAGGACTTCGGAGTCCCAAGCGTCCGATCGGGGCCTTTGTCTTTCTTGGACCCACGGGGGTGGGGAAAACTTTACTTGCCAGGGCCCTTGCCGAATACATGTTTGGGGATGAAGACGCCATGATTGCCGTCGACTGCTCTGAATATATGGAAAAATTCAATGTTTCTCGGCTTGTTGGAGCACCTCCTGGTTACGTGGGTTATGAGGAAGGTGGGCAACTTACCGAAAAGGTCAGACGGCGCCCTTATTCCGTGGTTCTCTTTGATGAAATAGAGAAGGCACATCCTGACGTTTTCAACATCCTCCTCCAGATGATGGAAGAAGGTCGATTGACCGATTCCTTTGGAAGGAAAGTTGACTTCAGAAACACCATTATCATTATGACCTCCAATGTGGGAGTAGACCTTATCAACAAAGAGGGCGAGCTCGGGTTTAGACCCAAAGGTGAAACAGAGACTTATGAAGCGATGAAACGCAAGCTTATGGACGAGGTCAAAAAAGTTTTTCGTCCTGAATTCCTAAACCGAGTGGATGATATCATCGTCTTCCATCCGTTGCGTCGAGAAGACCTTGAGCAGATTATCGAAATTGAACTCAAGGAACTCAAAAATCGATTGAGGGATAAAAAGATAGAAATCACTTTGTCTCCTGAAGTCTTAAAATTCTTGATCGACAAGGGCTACGACGCACAGTTTGGCGCCCGTCCTCTTAAACGGACCATTCAGCGTTACGTCGAAAATGTCCTGGCCGAAGAAATACTTTCAGGGAAATTTCAGGAAGGTGACAAGATTCGGGCTGAACTTCGCGGAGAGATCATTACTTTCGAGAAAAGTTCGTGAGAAGTCGCCTACTCATTCTGATTTTTCTTTTGGTAGGCATTGCGGCGTTAGCTGTGGGGTATGAGCTTGTTCAGTCTCGACTGCGCAAGCAGGATGTTATCGATTTTTTACAGGCCAAAGCCAGTGAAATTCTTAAAACCAAGGTAAAGATTGGTCAAGTTAGCTACCTTCCTCCTTTCCGCGTTGCACTGCAAGGAATACAAATGGATCAAGTTGCAGGGGGCCCTGGTTTTTCCATAGGAAAGGTTGAGAAACTTATTCTAGGATATGGCCTTTTTAATCTAGCTCGTTTTGATTTCAAAATACCAAGCACCGTCGTTCTCGTTTCACCCCAAATCCATTTTCAGAAGGGTCGGTTTCCTTTTCCTATTCCCAGTTCGGACAGCTCGTCTAGTATCACGCCTGCAAAGCTGGTTATCTCCAGAGGAGATTTTCACTATCCATGGGGAGAGGATCAGGATGAGCTTGTTTTCTCAAGGGTTGAGTTTAAGGCTAAGCCCGATATCCGAGGCAGGATCCAATTGAATCTGGCTGGTCAGCTCGAGGGAATTGCCCAAGGGAAGATCAAAATAAAGGGGTTCACAGATACCGCCTTCAAGCATTATGAACTGGAAATCCAGCCCGAAAGTGTATCTTTCCTTCCCGAGAGTCGTATTCCTCTTAAGGGGTTGGACGGAGCTTTTCGTCTGACCGACCAATCGATTCAGATCGAAGATCTCAAAAGCCTTCTTTATGATTGGGAAGTCGATTGGACAGGGAGGATCGAAAACTGGCAGACGGAACCTAAGATCTCGATGGACATGACTCATAAGAAAGGAAAATTTCCTTTTCAGTTTTCCATACAGGTAGATCTTAAATCTCACACCCTAGAAGGAGAAGGGGCGTGGGTCGGTCGGACCTATCCTTTCAGAGGTCAAGTATCTCGGGAGGGGAAAAGCGTTCTCTTTTCCAAACTCGAACTTCCTCATGATTACAAAGGGAAAGGTGAGTTTGATTGGGAAAGCGGAGATTATCATTTACAATTTGACCGCGAGCGTCGGCGATTCGATATTCATTCCAACCTTAAAGAGCTTGTCTTCCAGACAGAGTTTCAACTAGACCACGCCTCTATCAACCACCTTGACTGGGTCGTATTGGGTCAAGCACGTTTTACGCCTCTAGCCAAGCGAGCCTCAGACGAGGGGCCGCGGCTCAAAGGAGAGATTAAGACAAATTATCTCATTGTAGAATACGAACCCTTTGAGGACTTTCAAGGAAGTTTTGAGTTAAGTGCCGAAGGAGTCGATGCCATCAATTGCAAATGGGGCGTCTTTTTTGATCTGGGCGGACGTATCTTATTTAAAGGAGGTGAAGTAAGACAAGACCTTGTTTTGCGCGTCAATGACTTTCCATTGATGCAGATCCAGGATTTTGCAGGTCGTCCTGTTCCGTCAAACCTTAGCGGTGAGCTTGAAGGCAAGCTCAAGTTGAGAGGAGAACTCAAAAAGCCCGAGGTCCAAGGTTATTTCACAATCAAAGATGGAACCATTGATAAACTTGAATTCGATCGTATGGTGATTCAGTTCCAGGACTTTCCGCCCTACCTCCCGCTCTACGACTCAAAGGTCTTCAGAGGCCGTAATACGTTGCAGCTTACTGGGGCGATTGACCTGAGGCTCCAAAATTTCTTTCATGGAATCCAAATTAAAGGACCCGATCACCTTGTGATCTGGAAAGGTATCAGCGCCAATTGGAAAGAAGGGGAATCGGCTATTGAGGGAGAGAAGCCGTTGAAACGGAAGATTTCTATGGGCTTTGAAGTAGGGGCAGGAGCAACTGAAAATCAAAAAGATGACACAGATGAAGCGCACGCATTACTTGGTCCTAAGGTTAGGTTTTAAACGATGATACACGCTAGACTTGGTAAGTTACGTCGGCTTGTTTCGATCAGACTTTGGTTGGGTCGTCTAGGTGAGCAATCGATCGGTCTCGCTTACCACGCAGGAGCAATCACTCTCCTTTTTCGAGACACCCTAGTTACCCTTTTTACAACGCCGCTTCGAGTGCAGTCAACTTTGGATCAGATGAATCGAATTGGCGTGATGTCTCTACCGCTTGTTTTCCTGACCGCACTTTTCACGGGGATGGTTTTATCGCTTCAATCGGCTTACCAACTGAGGCTCTTTGCGGCCCAGCAGTTTACTTCGGATCTCGTTGCGCTTTCAATGACGCGTGAGCTGGGTCCCGTTCTCACGGCTATGGTTGTAGCAGGTCGGGTGGGAGCTTCCATTGCAGCTGAAATCGGAACCATGAAGGTAACAGAACAGATTGATGCCCTTCGCTCTCTTGCAGTTGATCCCGTTAGGTATTTGGTTGTGCCTAGGCTTGTGGCAGGTTTTTTCATGCTCTTTTTCTTAACTATTTACGCTGACTGCATTGGTATGTTGGGCGGGTATTTTGTTTCAGTTTTTAAATTGGGTATCAGCTCACACCAATACATCAAGCGGAGCATCGACATCTTGATGATCAAAGATATCATGACAGGGCTTTTTAAGGCTTTTATTTTTGGCGCTGTGATTTCCACTGTGGGATGCTATTTTGGATTCACTACACAAGGCGGGGCAGCGGGGGTAGGCCGCGCAACAACTTTGGCGGTTGTGACGGCGCTTATTCTCATCATTGCACTCGACTGCTTTTTTACAGCCGTTTTTTACTTCTTTTAATTTTGACCCAAACTGCCGATGATTCAAATCAAAGGACTTCATAAGTGGTTCGGGGCCAATCACGTTTTGCGAGGCCTCGATTTGGAGGTCAAGACAGGAGAGGCGCTTGTCGTCATTGGCCGCTCAGGTTGCGGGAAGAGCGTTCTTTTAAAAAACATCATGGGGATCATGGAGCCCGATGAGGGAACTGTCATTATTGACGGAGTCGATATTTTTTCTCTTTCTTCAAGGGAACTTGACGAGTTTCGGTTAAAGTTAGGCATGCTTTTTCAAGGTGCAGCACTTTTTGATTCTTTGAATGTGCGCGAAAACGTCGGCTTCTCTCTTTATGAACATACGCAATTACCACCCCATGTCATTTCTGAAAAAGCGAAAGAGAAGCTCGCCTTAGTTGGCCTTAAAGGGATTGAGGAACAAATGCCCTCAGAACTTTCAGGGGGAATGAAGAAAAGAGTAGGTCTTGCGCGGGCCATTTGTAATGAACCTAACATCATTCTTTATGATGAACCGACCACAGGGCTTGATCCGATCATGGCCGACGGTATCAATGAGCTTATTGCGCAGATGCACAAGAAACTTCAGGTCACAAGCGTCACTGTTACTCATGATCTTAAGAGTGCCTACAAGATAGCAGATCGGATCGCTATGCTTTACGAAGGAAAAATCATTGGCTTAGGAACGCCTGAGGAAATAAAAAATACAGGCGATCCCATTATCCGCCAATTCATAACAGGATCGGCTGTCGGGCCCATAACCGAATAAGAGGGAATGATGAAGGGGAATCAAAAATGAAAAAAACGCGTGATGAAGTTCTGGTTGGGGCGTTTGTAATCTTCGGTTTTATTCTTCTATCTTTAGTGGTTTTTTTTGTGAGCGGGGTATCCTTGGTGCGCCGTGGTTACGAGGTGAGTATCGTCTTCACCTATGTCAGCATCTTGGATAAAGGTGCTCCTGTGCGAATGGCGGGTGTGCGGGTTGGAGAAGTAAGCAAGGTGAGCCTCCTGGAGGATAAGGAAACGGGGCAGACGAAGGTGAACGTCCAAGTTTTCATTGCAAAGGGCCATGAAATTAGGGAAAATTATCTGTTTAACGTTCGAGGGACTCACATCTTGAGTGAGCCCCATATTGAAATTACACCCCAACCAGGTCGTGCGTCATTCCTGAAGGATGGCGATATTTTGCAGGGTGTTGATCCTGTACCTATGGAAGTTCTGGTTGACAGGGCTGACCAGATAGCAGGTCACCTCGAGGCCATGTTAGGAAGGCTGAGGAACGCGCTCGAGGATAAGGAAACTGAGAAATCAGTTCGTGAGACGATTAAGAATCTCTCGTCGCTCACAAGCTCACTCAATAAGATTTTGGGTGGTTCCGAGAAAGACATGACAGAAGGCTTGAAGCATCTCAACAATTCAACCCAGGCTTTGGAGAGAATACTGACCAAGATTGAGAAAGGAGAGGGCACGGTCGGGAAGCTTATGAGTGAAGAGGAACTTTATCAAGAGATGCGTGCCTTTGTCCAGGAGATCAAGACCCATCCCTGGCGACTCTTAAAGCGTGAAGATAAAAAGGATAAGAAGTGGATACCTTTTGTATGATAGATATTTATCAGACAATGAAAGGAAGTGGTGATTACCATGATTCTCGTATTAAGAATTTTATTCGTAGTTTTGTTTACCCTTTTAGGATATGTTTCTGGATTCCAATGGTTGTTCCCGTTTCAATTGCCGCATGGGCCATGGATAGGCGGGGCGATCGGCCTTTGCTTTGCCGTACTCGTGCTTCTTATCGACGCCTTCTTTAAGAAATTCACCGTCCGAAACATTCTCTCGGTTCTGCTTGGTATCGCATTGGGGCTTCTTGTGCACCATCTCTTTATGAAGGTGGTAGACTATGCAGCTGTTTCGAATGAAGTCAAGCAGCAGTTGGGAATTATTTCAGCGCTCCTATTTAGCTATTTGGGTGCTGTCACGATTCTTCGCGGACAGGATGAATTCAATCTCCTCATCCCTTTTGTCAAGCTTGAGAGCAAGATTCCTGGCGAGGAGCTTATCCTTCTTGACACAAGCGTGATTATCGACGGCAGAATCGCTGATATCGCAGAGACTCATTTTCTGAGCGGCCGCCTTGTCCTTCCTCGATTTGTTCTAAAAGAGCTACAGCTTATTTCCGATTCCTCAGATCCCCTCAAGAGAAACAGAGGGCGCAGAGGTCTTGATATCTTGAACCGTATCAAGAAAAATCCCAATCTTGATGTCAAAATTCAAGAGATGGATTTTCCCGAATTTTCAACCGTTGACGCAAAACTCGTCAAACTTGCCCAGGTTGTTAATGCAAAAGTCTTTACCAATGACTACAACCTCAATAAGGTGGCTGAACTTCAGGGCGTCAAGGTTCTCAATATCAATGATTTGGCCAATGCGGTGAAATCGGTGGTCATGCCAGGAGAGGTCATGCAGGTCAAAATCCTCAAGGAAGGGAAGGAGCATGATCAAGGCGTGGCTTACCTCGCTGATGGAACGATGGTGGTTGTGGATAACGGCAGGCGTAGAATCGGACAGACGCTCAACGTGGCGATCACAAGCGTGTTGCAGACTCAAGCAGGCCGCATGATTTTTGCTAAGCCAGCTTCTGAAGGAGAAGATACGGGCAGGCGCCAGTCGCAGCAACCGCAGCAACAATAATGAATGTCAGTCTCATCATTGCAGCAGGCGGGCAGGGCAAGCGATTTCAGAAAGGTTTGAAAGCAAAGACTCGCCCAAACAAACTCTTCCTCGATCTCAGCGGCAGGCCGATCCTTTCCTATACGCTCGATTCTTTCGAGGTGATTCCTCAAATTCGAGAAATCCTCCTAGCCGTTCCCAAGGGTAGTGAAAAATGGATTCGAGATCACATCCTGAAAGGAAGAAACGGTCACGTGTCCATTCGCCTTATCCAAGGCGGGAAAACTCGAGCGGAATCGGTCTGGAATGCACTCAGGAAGACTTCTCCTCGGAGTGAATGGATTCTTGTTCATGACGGTGCACGTCCTTTTCCACCGAGGAAGGGTATCCTGGAACTCTTCAAAAGATGTACTGGCTTGGATGGAGCGATTCTTGCAAAAGCTGTCGTACCTACCCTCAAAAAAGTTTCTCGACAAAACAATCAGATTATAGGCACAGTCGACCGCGAGAACCTTTTTGAGGCCGAAACTCCACAGCTTATAAGGAAGTCCTCGCTCATCAAAGCCTATCAAAAGAATCCAAAGGCCCTTCTTGCTACTGACGAATCGAGTCTCATCGAATCGTTAGGCGGAGAAATGAAGGTTGTCTCCCATTCAGATTGGAATGTGAAAATAACGACCCCTCAAGATCTGCATCTGGCTGAGGCCTATCTGGGAAAAGGGAGTTCATCGATAGCGATTGGGTTCGGTCGTGATACGCATCGACTCGTCCCAGGAAGGCGATTTTTTCTGGGTGGAGTCCGCATTCCCTTTGAGAAGGGTACGTTGGGCCATTCGGATGGCGACGCACTCCTGCATGCCATCGCCGATGCTCTTCTTGGGGCTTTGGCCCTTGGCGATATTGGAGATTGGTTTCCTCCGAGCAACCCTCGTTTTAAGAATGTTCGAAGCTCAAAATTCGTGAAGAAGATCCTACAGCAAGTCAGAAAAAAAGGCTGGCAGCCCGATCGAGTGGATACAGTGATCTTGCTTGAAAGGCCCAAGCTCGCCTCTCATAAGAAGAAGATTCAACAAGAAGTCGCGAAGCTCCTAGGTATTTCTGTTGAATCAGTTTCCATTAAGGCCAAGACACAAGAAGGACTTGGTCCAGTGGGTCAGGGTTTAGCCGTGACCTGTGAAGCTCTCGCACTCCTTCGGAAGGTTCATTGATGGTTCGCGTTAGATTTGCCCCATCTCCAACAGGATACTTGCATATCGGGAACATCCGTACGGCGCTTTTCAATTACCTCTTTGCGAGGAAAGAAGGGGGAACATTTATTTTAAGAATTGAAGACACCGACAAAGAGAGATGCCGTCCTGAATACCAAGAGGCAGCGCTGGAAGACCTTTCTTGGATGGAAATTCAGTGGGACGAAGGTCCTTATGAGCAGTCCAAACGACTTGATATCTATCAGAAGTACATCAGCAAACTGATCGAAGAAGGGAAAGCCTACCCTTGCTATGTTACCGAGGAAGAGATTGAGGAAATAAGACGGATCGCTCACCTTGAGAGAAAACCGCCCCGCTTTGATAACCGCGGCCGTTTTTTCACGAAGGAAGAAATCGAAAAAAGAAAGGCTCGCGGGATCAAGCCGACAGTTCGTTTCAAGATCGAAAATCCCCAACTCACTATGCATGATCTTATTCGGGGTGAGGTTTCCTTTAATTTGGATGAGATGGTAGGGGACTTTGTGATTCAACGCTCTGATGGAATTCCAACCTTTCATTTGGCAGTCTGTGTCGATGATGGACTCATGGAGATCACTCATGTGATTCGAGGAGAAGACCACCTTTCGAATACACCCAAGCACATTCTCCTCCTTCAGGCGATGGGGTTTAAGCCGCCTCAGTATGGCCACCTGTCACTGATTCATGGTCCTGGAGGTGAGCCTTTGTCAAAACGTCTTGAATCGGTTTCCGTACGGGAGTTTCGAAGAAGAGGTTACTTGCCGCAAGCGTTGGCAAACTATATCGCACTGTTAGGCTGGGCCCCAGGAGACAACTGCGAAATTTTTAGCTGGGATAAACTCCAGAAAGCATTCGACCTCAAACAGGTGAACAAATCCGCCTCCAATTATGACCCAAAGAAACTGGATTGGGTAAATAGTGAACATATTAAGGCTATGGGAGAGCAAGCTTATTTAAAAGTTGCTTGCACTTTTTTAAAAGAGAATAATTTTAACATTGATGACACAATGAAACTTGAAAAGGCATTGTTATTATTCAAACGAGATATACACACACTTGGTGAGTTAGTCGATGTCCTCACTTTTTTAGAGGCCGAAGCAGAATATGAGAGAAAACTTGAAGAAGAATTTAAAAAGAAAACAGATTTGTATCGGATCCTGACAAATCCATCTGCACAAAGAGTGACAGCGTCTACATCTAGCACCATAACTCTTTTGAATTCTGAAGGAGAACAGTTATATAAAGAATTAGTTGAGAAGGTTGGAAAAGACACAGGAATGAAAGGGAAAGATATTTTTCTACCTTGGCGCATGTCTCTTACAAGAAAGTCGCACGGGACGGAGCTCAAAAGAATATTTGAAATTCTCCGCAGAAAGGACCTTCAGAGAAGATTTACATTTGTTTCCAAGCTTAGTAGTGGGCAATTATGATCCGATTTTTTAACACCTTATCAGGCAAGACAGAGGAATTCAGACCCCTTCAGGAGAAGGAAAAAGAGGTGGGAATGTACACGTGCGGTCCCACTGTTTATGATTACGCCCATATTGGAAATTTCAGGGCCTTTATTTTTGAAGATTTATTGCGTCGTTTTCTGGAATACAAGGGGTACAAGGTTAAGCATGTGATGAATATTACGGATGTGGATGATAAGACGATTGCTGGAGCTAATCGAGAGAAAAAGAAGCTCGGCGAGTTTACTGAAACTTATACCCGAGCCTTTCGTGAAGATTTACAGGCACTTAATATTTTGCCAGCCAATTATCCGAAGGATCAACCTCGAGCTACCCAAGAAATTCCAGCAATGATTGAGCTTATTGAAAAGCTCGTGAAAAAAGGAACGGCTTATGTGAACGATGGGTCGGTCTATTATCGTGTAACCGCGTTCCCTTCTTACGGAAAACTTTCGAAAAAGAAGCTTGATAAAAATATCCAAGGTGTACGGGTCGATGTGGATGCTTACGAGAAGGAGGATGGGGCAGACTTCGCTCTTTGGAAGAAGGCAAAGGAAGAAGAGCCTGCCTGGGATTCACCTTGGGGAAAGGGGAGACCGGGTTGGCATATCGAGTGTTCTGCCATGAGCATGAAATATCTTGGAGAAACCTTTGATATTCACGCAGGAGGAGAAGATCTCATTTTTCCACATCACGAGAATGAAATTGCTCAGTCTGAAGGAGCGACAGGAAAACCTTTCGTAAAATACTGGCTCCACTGTAAATTTCTTCTTGTGAATGGCGAAAAGATGTCCAAATCCAAAGGAAATTTCTATACCCTCAGAGACTTGCTCACAAAAGGACACGATCCGATGACGATTCGATACGTTCTTCTCTCGACACATTATCGGACGCCGCTTAATTTTACTTTGGAAGGAGTTAAAAGCGCTGGCGAAGCGGTTGAAAGATTGACTAGTTGCTATGCTCATTGTCTTCATCTAAATGTTTTTGGGATCGGTTATAAGGTTAAAGTAGAAGACTTAACTAACTGGAATGTCAATTTGTGTTCGTGCTTGCCAGACGCTAGAGCGAGGATAGAACAAGCTCTTGAAAATGACTTGAACATTTCAGTTGCGTTGGCCGAAGTATTCGATGCTCTAAAACTAATTAATTTTTGCCTTTCCAAAAAGTTGTTAGAGGAAAAAAGCTTAAAGGAAGCAATCGATTTCTTTAAACGGGTCGACCGATTGCTAGGTCTAAAAATTACAGAGCAAGAAGCTTTGCCTCCCGATGTATTCAAGTACTACGAACAGAGATCGACTTTTCGGCGTGATCCCAGGTTTATCAAAGATAAGACATTGCAACAGCTCGCCGATGATTTGCGTGCGAAAATAGAGAGTCTTGGCTGGATTGTTAAGGATGGACGTCCAGGGGAACCCTCGACTCTTCAGAAAAAGAGAAGGGCATGGGAAAAAGTTTAAAGAAGGGATATCTTATTACTTTTGAAGGGGCGGAGGGGAGTGGGAAGAGTACGCAGATCCGCTTTGCGTCTCGCCTTCTGAAAAAAAGGGGATATTCTGTTGTCATTCTTCGCGAGCCAGGCGGCACGGCTACGAGCGAGGCAATTCGCCGAATTCTTCTCGATAAAACCTTAAAAGAAATGGAAGTCGAAACAGAACTTCTGCTTTACCTTGCCGCAAGAGCGCAGCTTGTCCGGGAAAGAATTGAACCCGCTCTCAAAAAAGGAAAAGTCGTGATTCTCGATCGTTACGAGGATTCTACCCTTGCCTATCAAAGTTTTGGAGGGGGGATCCCGCTTCGAGCAATAGAACCATTCAATCGCTTTGTGCGAGGAGGTTCGATTCCTTACCTAACCTTTCTTCTTGATGTTGATACAAAACAAGGTTTGAAAAGAAGTGGACGTAATGACCGCATTGAAAAGAAATCGCTCTCCTTCCATAAGCGAGTCAGAAGAGGCTTTCTTACTTTGGCCAAGCGGAATGCTAGACGATTTGTCATACTCTCTTCAAAAGAATCGATTAAGGAAGTTCAGAAAAAGATCATGAAGGTACTCGATGCCCGTTTCTAGTCCTCATCTCACAGCCCATCTTAAGAGAAATCGCATTGCGCATACTTATCTTTTCACAGGCCCTAATGACCTGAGAAAGCTGGAACTTGCGCTGGCGTTTGCCAAGTCGCTTAATTGTGAAAGAGGGTCTGTTTTTAAAGAGTGCGGTTGCGTGAGCTGCCAGAAGATTGAGAGGCGAGTTCATCCCGACGTGAGGCTTTACGGTGAAGATGAGAAAACAAGATCCCTTAAGATTGAGGATGCGAGGGCCATTATTCATGAAGCGTCACTCAAGCCCTATGAAGGGCGTTGGAAAGTTTTTATACTTTTAGGGGCTGAGAGACTGACGCTTGAGGGAGCGAACGCTCTTCTCAAGACCTTCGAAGAGCCGCCCGAGAACTCCGTTTTCATTCTCCTCGTTGAGAATAAGGCGCACCTCCTTCAGACGATTCAATCAAGATCGTTTGAAATCCGAGTTCCGCCAGGGTCCGAGAGAGACATTGAAGAAGTTGCATTGATTCGTTTACTTGAAGAAAGAGGGTGGAGAGCGGCCTTTGAGAGATTGCGTGAAGATACGCGACAAGAGTTGGCAGAAGATCTCGAAGCATTAATGGCTCACTTCATCAACTGTTTCGTTTCCAATTGGGAGACAAATCCTGAGCGGTCAAAAAGGTATCTTGAAGCGCTCGATAAGATTTACGAGACAAAAGAAGCGATCGAAGCCAATACCAACCAGAAACTTTCTCTGACTCATCTTGAGATTGCCTTTGGAAACATCTTGAATGCCAAGTAAGCCTTTTTACATCACCACCCCCCTTTATTACGTCAATGCGAAGCCCCACATCGGGCATGCCTACACGAATATCCTTTGCGATACCTTTGCGAGATACCATCGTTTCCGAGGAGAGGAGGTCTTCTTTCTGACAGGTACTGATGAGCATGGCACGAAAATCGAGAAGGCAGCGCGTGAACAAAATAAAGAACCCAGGCAATATGCGGATGAAATGGCACCGCATTTCAAAGATCTCTGGAAACTGCTAGGGATTGAATACGACTATTTTATCCGTACGACGGACGAAGGCCACAAAAAGGCTGTGGGGAATATTTTGAGAGACCTTGAGGCGCGAGGTGAGATTTATAAGGCAAGCTACAAAGGATGGTACTGCACACCCTGTGAATCGTTTTGGACCAAGCTTCAACTGGTGGAGGGGAAATGTCCCGACTGTAAGCGCGACGTTCAAGAACTGAGTGAAGACAACTACTTCTTCAAAATGTCGAAATACCAGAAATGGCTTATTGATTACATTAAATCGCACCCTGATTTCATCAAACCCGAGATTCGTAAAAATGAGATCCTGGGTTTCTTAAGAGAACCGCTTGAAGATTTGTGCATTACAAGACCCAGATCGCGACTCGCATGGGGTATTGATTACCCCACATCCAAGGAACACATCGTCTATGTTTGGTTTGATGCCTTGATCAATTACGTCAGCGCTGTGGGATACACCACGGAGGATAAAAGATTCAAGACTTATTGGCCTGCGGATGTTCATATGGTTGGTAAAGATATCCTTCGCCAGCACGCTGTTTATTGGCCGTGCATGCTGAAAGCCTGTGGCATTGAAATGCCCAAGACCGTTATCGCGCACGGCTGGTGGACGATGTCTGGCGCAAAGGTTTCTAAATCAAGGGGTAATATTGTGGATCCTGTAGAGCTTTGTAAGAAATACAGCGTGGACGCGTTTCGTTATTTCCTTTTGCATGAAGTAACAGTTGGTCTTGATGGTGCTTTTTCGGAGGACCTCTTGGCTGAACGCTACACGACAGACTTGGCCAATGACTTGGGAAATCTTTGGTTTCGTCTGGTTTCGATGTTGGATAAGTATTTTGGCGGAAAGATTCCCGATCATAGCGCCAAAGCCTTTCCCAAGGAATCGATTCAAGATTTGTTGAAAAAAGTAACGGATGCGATGTCGCAGTATGATCCCAGAACGGCCCTCACGGCTATTTTTGAGGTTGTTACCCTTCTCAATCAAAAGATCGAAGAGAAAAAACCATGGGTTCTCGCGAAGGATGCTTCCAAAAAAGGGGAATTAGGGGATACGCTTGCCTTTTTAGCGGAATGGATTGCCCACATTGCAGTCCTCTTACTTTTCCTTACGCCGGTTACGGCCAAAGAGATTCTGAAACGATTGGGATTAAAGAGCGATTGGATCCTCAAGAAAGAAAACGAATTCTTGACTCCTTTTCTCAAGCCTGGAATGACGATGGAAAGAGGATCAGCTCTTTTTCCACGCCTCGATGAGGAAAAGATAGCTTCCTAATGTTTGTCGATACGCACGTCCATCTCCACTTTCCTGATTACAACGGAGACCGCCAAGAGGTTATTCGGCGTTCAAGGGATGCGGGGGTCAAACTTTTTATTAATGTGGGAACAGATCTTAAAAGTTCCGAAGAATCGCTCAAACTCGCCGAAGAAAATGAAGATATTTATGCAACGGTTGGCATTCATCCTCACGATGCGAAGGATGCCAAAGAAGAAGATTTCCGTGGCCTTGCGGAGCTCTTGGAGAAACGCAAGGTTGTTGCGATCGGTGAAGTGGGACTCGATTTTTTCCGAAATCTTTCACCCCCCGAGATACAAAAAAAGGTTTTGAGCCGTTTCTTCGATTTCTACAAGAAGACAAAAAAGACTCTTATCCTTCACATTCGAGACGCCTATAAAGAAATGAAAGAGCAGGTGAAATCAGAGCTTGGTCAATCTGCCAAAGGGATTTTGCATTGTTTTTCCTCAGATAAGGAAACCATGAAAGAGTTTCTCGATCTGGGATTTCATATCTCTTTTGCAGGACCCCTGACTTATAAAAAGAATGACACGCTGCGGGAAGCTTTTCAGGCATGTCCCCTCGATCGATTGCTTTTGGAAACCGATGCACCTTTTCTGCCTCCTCAATCCATGCGGGGGAAGAGAAATGAATCAGGTTTTCTCATAGAAACAGCCCAGCTTGGAGCCCAGCTTAAGAAAATTTCTCTTGAGAAACTTGGCGAAATGACCACTGAGAACGCCAAAAGGATTTTTAGCCTATGAGTCTTTTAACAGATACAAGGAATTTCTTTGTCAAAGAACGTGTCTGGTCTGTCCTTTTTCTTTTCGTCATCGTAAGTTATGTCCTGATCCTTCTTTGGAAGCAAAGTTCTGAAGAGCAATCAACGTCTCCTGCTGTTGAGAAACTTCAGGCCGCCGAAAAGAGGCTCATGCAGGAAATTCGCGCCCAAGGAGGGATCGAGCAAATTTTGGCTAGGAAACCGAAACTTTTTCTTGCGTTCAATCTTTTTAGTTTTTTTCTTATGGTGGGCATTGTTGGCGGAATAATTATAGATTTTCTTTGGGTATCCCGACCCCAGTGGCGGACGGGTCTTCTGACAATCCATGGTCCTCCACAGGCCAGAGGCTGGACGCTCAGCACCATCTTCAAAGTCATCTTACTTTTCTTTCTTATCACTCTGAGTCTGAACATCGTCTTATCGTTTCTTCGATACGCTACTCGGTCTTCGATAAGCCCTAACTTCTTCCTTCTCTTCCACACTACTCTTTCTGATATTCTTTGTATTGCTCTGGTGGTTTATTTCGTTCACCGGGCAGGAGGAAACTGGAGGGACCTTGGGTTTCACGAAATCCGAATTTTGAAAGATATTCGGGTCGGGCTTGTAGGTTATCTTGCCATTCTACCTTTTTTTCTTCTCATTTTAGTAGCGGTTGTGCTTTGGGCAAGCATCTTTCATTACGAACCGCCTCCTCATCCGTTGGTGGAGGTTTTTCTGGAAGAAGAGGCACGCTCTCCAGCGCTGATTGCATACTCGATCTTTTTAGCTTGTGTTACAGGCCCCTTCCTAGAGGAAATTTTTTTCCGAGGTTTCCTTTATCCTGCTTTAAAGAGTCGGTGGGGTGTCACTTGGGGACTTATTTTGAGTTCAGCTTTCTTCGGCCTTATTCACCAGAATACTTTTGCTTTTCTGCCTATCTTTCTTCTTGGTCTTATCCTTGGCTATCTCTATGAGAAAAGGGGAACTCTTGTTCCGTCCATCGCCCTTCACATTGTGCATAATTCGGTTTTCGTTGCCTATTTTTTTCTCGCGAAAGAAGTATTGATGAACAGTTAAATCATGGAATTGACGAGCGTTCTCTTTATTCTCATAGGAATGGTCATTTTTCTTGTGACTGTAACCATTCACGAGTATTGTCACGGGCTACTCGCGGATAAACTAGGTGACTCTACAGCTCGGATGGCGGGCAGACTCTCCCTCAATCCTTTAAGGCATATCGATCCCTTTTGGACGATTCTTTTGCCAGGCCTTCTCTTTCTATCAACTAAGGGTGCGTTTGCGATCGGTATGGCTAAGCCTGTTCCTGTAAATTTCTTGAACTTGAGAAATCCAAAGCGTGACATGATTTGGGTGGCTTTGGCAGGTCCTTTGGCCAATCTCGTTTTGGCAAGCATGCTCAGCTTCACTTTTCAATTTTTTCCATCTCCTTTGCTCCTCTAT
>JACQLI010000062.1 GCA_016204125.1 Candidatus Omnitrophota bacterium | reverse complement strand
GTTGAGTGGGATGAACAGGTGAAGAAAGAAAAGGAAACTGGACTGCCCACGGAACTTTGGAGAATTTCCCGTAACAACAGCCGTTGAAGAAGCAACCGATACGGCCAAAGGCATGACCTAAGGGAATAAAAACAACTACCAAATCAGAAGCACTGAGTAACGAAAGCTTTGCAAAATAGGCGTAGATGAAAACAACTATAAAGGCCACGATCATTCCTCCGTAGAAGACAAGACCTCCTTTCCAAATCTGAATCATCTCCAGGGGGTGATCTCGATACCAAGACCATTCTTGGACAACATAAAAAATACGAGCTCCCAGAAATCCTGCTACCACCGTGACGAAAATGAGATCAAAGACTTTTTCGGATGGCGGGAAACCATGCTTGGCCGCTGTCTTTTGCATAAGATAAAGCGAAAGAAAAACACCCAACGCTACAAAGAATCCATAACTATGGATGGTGAATGGACCAAAGGAGAAAATCTCGGGGTGCATCTACGCGTGACTTTTTTTGAAAAATTCCAACATGAAAAGACCCACACCAATTGTAATCGCTGTATCAGCTAAGTTAAAAACAGGCCAGATTCGAAAATCAAGAAAATCAATCACTGAACCGATTCGAATCCGATCTATCCAATTGCCGAAAGCCCCTCCCAAGATCAGTCCGAGAGCCAAATGGGCCCTTGGACGTAATGGGTCGGATCGTAGTGCAACGACAACCAAAATTCCGATGCTTACAGTAATTATCAAAAGAAGAATCTTATCAAATCCCTGAAAGAGTCCGAAAGCGATTCCCTGGTTCTGGACAAGGGTAAGGTGAAAGATAGAAGACAAGACTGGCCAGCTTTCTCCAAAACTCAAGAATTTTAATGCGAAGGCTTTCGTGAGCTGGTCTAGGAGGACGACTAATCCAGCGAGAAGAAAGAAAAGTCCGCGGTTTAGGCTCGGCGTTTTTTCTTCTCCTCCTCTGATTGACACTTGAGACAAAAACGGGCGTAAGGAACTGCGATGAGGCGTTTTTGTGCGATCGGTTTTTCACAGACTTCACAGATGCCGAACTTTCCTTCGTCAATCTTGCGAACGGCATCATCGATTTGATTCAGGAGTTGCTGTTCGCTCGAAGCAAGATCAAGATTGAATTCTCTATCAAAATTGTCGGTAGCCATATCCGCAATATGAAAGGAATAGCCAGAAAGATCGCCTGACGCATCCCGCTGGCTTTGATTGAGGGAGTCTTTCTCAAGATGAGTGAGATCCCCCGCGATCTTCTTGCGGGCTGCTTCAAGGAGCTTTTTAAAATGGTCCAAATCGATCTTTTTTAGCACTCGTAACTCCTCGCCCCCTAAGGGCAGGCTGAATAAGAGGCGTCATTATACTCATGGAAGGCTTTGGAAACAAGAAAACTTGATGGGCGGGATCAGCCTCGTTTGGGCCTCTTTTTCATCGCACGGATGAAGGCCTCGACGACCTTGGGATCGAACTGAGTCCCCGCGCATCGCCTTAATTCCTGAAAGGCCACCTCAACAGGTCTTCCTTCACGATAACAGCGGGTTGAGACAATGGCATGAAAGGCATCAACAACTGAAACGATTCTCGCCTCGATAGGAATCGCTTCTCCCTTGAGCCCCCTTGGGTAACCCGAACCATCGTAATTCTCATGATGACACCAAACAATTTCCGCCACCTCTTTAAAGTCAGACAAAGGCTCCAAAATCTTGACCCCTTTTTCGACATGCTGACGCATAATTTTCCATTCCTCACGGTCGAGACCACCTGGCTTTTTGAGAACGTTGTCAGGAATTCCGACCTTACCGACATCATGCAAGAGAAGGCCCGCAGAGAGGACATCCTTTCTTTTTCCGCTGAGGTCAAGACCCAACTCCTCTGCAGTCATCACTCCCAGCCTTTCAACCTGATGGATATGACCAAAGGTATACGGATCCTTTGCATGAACCTCTTGGGCCAAAGACTTCATGATTTCGTAGTAGGTGGACTGTTCTTTCTTCCGAAGCCTTTCAATCTCGTGAAGCCTCTCTTCCAGTTGCTTTTTCCTAACTTCAAGTTCAAGGTTCCGCTCGATAAGGTGCTGGTGATATTCGGATGTTTTGACCGCTATGGCGGCATCGTGGACAAGGGTTTCAAAAAAGTGGATTTCGGTCCGAGTAAAAAGCCGACGGCTCAACTTCTCTCCCAACAGAAGAATTCCTATCAGTGAATCTTTAAAAAAACCTGGAATGGCAATATCCGCCCGAAGATCATTGAGAGAACGCTGAACGCGGCTGAGCTCTGCTTTGGTTTCAGGTTTGAGCTTGGCAGCGACACCATTGCTCAGAATCTCGCGAATCTTCTGTTTGGAAAGATACTGGCGAAGCGATTCTGTTTCTTTATCTTTGGATGAAAACCATCGAATCAGAGGATAATCTTGATCGAATTTAATAAGACTGCGGGGAATCTTTCGTATCCCCTTCGAATCAAAAATGGTGTAACGGGATCTCTCAGGTTCATAGACAAGAATGGCTGCGTGGGTAAGGCCAAGTTCCCGATCGATGTATCGGGTGATCATCTTGAGGAGCCTTTCAGGACGTTTCAGACGGACTAGACTCTTCGCGATGTCCCGAAGGGCTTCGTGGTAATCAACTGAACGGGTCTTTTGGCTAGGCATAGATTGAAAAGGCTAGAAAATGCTCTTTCTCAGCCTTTGTTTTGAAGGATAGCTGACTTATAGAAAAAATCAAGATCTGGCGGCTAGATTTGCGATTTTCTCTTGAACGTCCTTCTCAAGATACTCCAGGCTCAAGGGCTTTGTGATGTAATTGTCAGCCCCCAGACGCATGGCCTGCTCAATCTTGTCCGTTGTTTCAAGAGCCGTTACCATAATCACTTTGATTTTAGGATTCTTGCTCTTGACCTGTTGAAGGACATTCAATCCATCCACATTGCCCATCTTGATATCCAAGAGAATCACCTGGGGACGGAAGGTTGAGACAAGCTCCATAGCTTTCTCTCCTGATAGGGCTGTTTGCACTTCAAAATCTCTGTCCTCAAAAAACGACTTCAAGAAATTGCAAATCTCCGCTTCATCATCGACCACCAATAAACGTGTCATGTTCCTCCTCACCTCCTATTTCAGAATTAGCCGAATCGGCATTGGCTAAGGCGGGTGGTTCCTCATAAGGGAGCTCGATCACAAAAAGAGTCCCCTGTCCCGCCTCACTTTCTACCCGAATTGAACCACCGTAACGGTTCACAATCTGTTGAGTGACAAAAAGTCCGAGTCCTGCGCCTTCAGACCGTGTCGTAAAGAAAGGGTTGAAAACCTTCTCCAAATTCTCCTGAAGGATACCAGGCCCATTGTCTGAAACCTGAATCACAAAAATCTTATCCGCCTTCTGATAAGTCATCCCTATTTGAATCTCCCCGCCTGGCCCTGTCGCCTGAAGGGCATTCAAAATCAGGTTGAGAAAAACTTCCCTAAGTTCCTGAACGTTCCCAAAAAAGTCGGGCAACTCCTGACCTATATGGCGCTGAATCTTCGTCCCCTCAAGAGAGGTCTGGTATGCAATCAATGAAATCGTGTCATCTAAAACCGTCTCTAATCTGAGCTTTTCCCTAAGGGATGCCGACGCCTGTGAGAACATCAGGAGCTTCCTTGTAATATCGGCCGCACGCTTGGTCTGCTTGACGATGGTTTTAAGGACCTCTTCCACCTTCTCATCATAGAATTTTCGGTCCTTCTGAAGAAGCAAGACCTGTGCCTTGCCCGAAATAATGGTCAGGGGGTTGTGGATTTCATGGGCAATCCCTGACGCCAATTGCTCAATAGCAGCCAGCTTTGCGGCCTGGAGAAGTTGAGATTGAGTGTCTCTCAGTTCCTCATTTTGCTCCTTAAGCTCGTGAAGAATGAGGGCGCCATGGATACTCTTTGCCACCTCCCCAGCAAAGTCTCTGAAACATCGGAGGTCCCCCTCATCGATGGGGCGGTTAGAGGAAGGGGTTAAAAGATTGATTGAACCAATAAGTTCTGTCTTCACCCAGAGCGGAATGACACATGTCGCATGAAACGCCTCAAACTGGCTCGTCAACCCATTAGCCTCCTGCCAAGTCAGCGAACGCACCACCTTTTCTCTTACTAAAACCTGGTTAGGAGCCGCCTTCATCAGTTCCAAAAGAGGGTTGTTAGCTTGGATACGGAGCTTCCGATAGTCGCTCACATTCCAACCGTAGGCAGAAGTGATCACATACCCTTCTCCTCGTGGAGCTCGAACTAATAGGGAAACGGTCTTAAACTGAAGAACCTCGCCAAGGGTGTTGACCAGAAAGTTGGATAATTCGGTCAAATCGTAACTCCCTGTCAAATCTTGAGTTAGGTGGTTTAGAATTTGAAGTAAATGAGAACGGCGAGGAAAGAAAACTTGTCTAAAAAGCCAGCCGTAGAGCTGGTCCACTGGTTGATACCCCAAAACAGCCAAAAGGGTGGTTAAAAGAACCCATATGAGGGGATTTCCATCACCTAATTCCAGGAAAGAGTTGCCTAAAAGGAGACCGAGGACACCCAGGACACTGAAACTAAGGACAAAAAGAGTCACACCGACAAGAATTCGCTTAAGGATCCGTTTCCTTCTTTTATCGTAGGGATTCATGACTTTAGATTATCGGATTTTTGAGACCGCTTCAACACACTTTTCGCAAAGAGCGGGATGCTCTGGGTGGGTACCTACAAAGTTTGAGTAATTCCAACAGCGGACACATTTCTTTCCCTCTGCCTCCTCCACCCGAATCCCCACTGACCGTGTCCGTCCATCGGAAGGAAGGGTCAGAGAAATCATATTCCAGGAATCCCGATTTGCTTTGGCGACAATTTCAACCTGGGAGACAATCAGCGCGAAAGGCAAATCCTTCTTGAGTCTTTCCAAGTAATCCAAAAGCTCGGGGTTATCGGTTGTCAGCACGACTTTGGCCTCTAAGGAACTCCCAATAACCTTTTCTTCTCGCTTCTTTTCAAGCTCTCTATTAATAGGGTCGCGGATGGCCAAAAAATCTTCCCAATCTTTTAACGCAACCTCATCGATAAGTTCACCATGCTCTCTTGGCCATTCGGTCTCGTGGACACTCTGGATCCCTTCCTGAATAACGAGATTCCGCCATATCTCATCCATGGTAAAAGGAAGTATCGGCGCCATCACTTTCACGAGATTCCGAAGGATGAAAAAAAGCACCGTCTGGGCTGAGCGTCTTTTGGCCCCATCTTGACGTGCCGTGTAGAGCGTGTCTTTTAATACATCAAAATAGAAGGCGCTCAGATCGATCGTGCAGAATTCATAGACTCTTCGATAAACAGGATGAAATTCAAATGCATCGTAATAGGAGGAGGCCTCTTGCACGACCTTGAGACATTTTCCGAGTGCCCATCTGTCAAGTGGTTCCATTTTTTCAAAAGGAACTCGGTCCTTTTTGTAATCGAAATCATAGAGGTTCCCAAGAAGATAGCGGAAGGTGTTACGGATCTTTCGATACGATTCGACGAGCTGTTTCAGAATCTCCTTTGAAAGCCTTACATCAAATTCGTAATCGCAGGCCGCAACCCAAAGCCTCAAGACATCACTCCCAAATTCTTTCATCACATCTTGAGGGGCAAGCACATTTCCAGCGGACTTTGACATTTTCTTCCCTTCGCCGTCGACGACAAAACCGTGCGTTAAAACACCATCGAATGGCGATCGGCTGTCCAGCGCCATGCCAGTTGTCAAAGCACTCTGAAACCACCCCCGATGCTGGTCAGAGCCTTCCAGATAAAGATCTGCGGGGTATTTAAGCTCCTTCGATTTTTTGAGTACCGCTTGATGGCTAACACCTGAGTCAAACCAAACATCAATGATATCCACTTCTTTCTCAAACTCTTTCGAGCCACACTCACATTGAAAACCTTCTGGTAAGAAACTGGACGCTGATTTCACGAACCACGCATCGGCGCCTTCTTTTTGAAAAGCCTCGACAATCTTCCGACGAATCTGAGCAAAAACACCCCCCTCCTCTCCTCCCCCCGCTGAAGCGGGGGGAGGATTAAGG
>JACQLI010000065.1 GCA_016204125.1 Candidatus Omnitrophota bacterium | reverse complement strand
TCGTCCACGCTCATCTCTAGGACATCATGGATTGTCTTATCGAGATAACGAATCTCGAGGGTTTCAGGCTTAAAACGTTTACCCCCGCAGGCCTCGCAGGGAATAAAAACATCAGCCAGGAAATGCATCTCAACCTTGATCCGTCCGTCTCCCTTACACGTTTCGCATCTGCCGCCCTCGACATTGAACGAAAAATGCCGCACATCATATCCTGCCTTTTTAGCAGCCTCACAAGTCCCAAAGACTTTTCGGATTTCGTCAAAGGCCTTCACATAGGTCGCAGGATTGGAGCGGGGAGTTTTCCCAATCGGTGTTTGATCGACCAAGACCATTTCGTCAATCAGGTCTAGACCACGAATCTCTTTGACCCTGCCAAGATCCTGGACAGGACGCCCTCTCCACTTGAGATAATTCTGATAAAGAACATCGTAAACAAGAGTGCTTTTTCCCGAACCCGAGACACCCGTGACTACCACAAATTGATTCAAAGGAATCTTTACGTTGATGGAACGTAGATTGTGTTCACTCGCTCCCATGATTTTGATGACTCGAGCTTTCGGTAGCGTCTTTTCGGGCTTTCGATTTTTCCACCCGATCTCTAATTGCCCAGCGAGGTATTTGCCAGTTAAGGAATGAGATCCTTTGGGAAGGTCTTCTACTTTCCCCTGAAAAATAAGTTCTCCTCCCCTTTCTCCTCCGAAAGGTCCAAGATCAACCACTTCATCTGCCGACTCAATCATGGTTCGATCATGTTCAACAACCACGACTGTATTTCCGAGGTCCCTCAATTCTCTCAGTAGACGAATCAGAAGTGCGTTGTCCCTTTCATGGAGACCGATCGAGGGTTCATCCAAGACATAAAGAGTATCCACGAGACTGGATCCAAGAGACGTGGCGAGATGAATCCTCTCCACTTCTCCGCCCGAAAGAGTGCGAGAAAGACGGTCTAGGGTGAGGTAAGACAGGCCGACTTCTTTAAGAAAACGGATGCGCCCTCGGATTTCAAGAAGAACAGGCTCAATCTTCTCAAAATCTCCCTTCTCAAGATGTAAGTTCTCAAAAAACTGGAAAAGTTCATCCATAGGAAGGGTGCATAACTCGGCGATATTTTTTCCTCCCACACGGCGAGCGAGGGCTTCAGGTTTGAGCCTACTCCCCTGACAGGTTCCACAGAGGATGTATCCACGGTAACGGCTCAAAAAAATACGAACGTGCATTTTATAGGTCTTGGTTTCGAGGAAGTCGAAGAAGTCTTGAACGCTAAAATAATCGTCCGTCTCTTTTCCTGTTCCTCTAAGGATCCAGAGACGGTGCTTTTCGGAAAGATTCTGCCACGGCGTTTTCAAAGGGATCCGCTTTCTTTCACAAAACCTAAGAAGCTGACGCCGTTGCCAGCTCGCACTGGGTTTGGTCCAGGGCGCAATCGCCCCTCCCCCAATTGAGAGCTTCACATCAGGGATGACTCGATCCCAGTCAATCGTAATGACACGGCCAAAACCTTGGCAGGTTGGACAGGCGCCAAGGGGACTGTTGAAGGAAAAGAGATTGGGCGTTGGCTCTCTGTAATCGACAGTGCAGGTGTCACAGCGGAAGTGCTCTGAAAATCGCAGAAGCTCTTTTCCCTTTTCAAAACTAACGACCGCTTCACCTTTTCCAAGCTGGTACGCAAGTTCAAGGGAATCGATGATTCTCTTACGATTCTTATCTTCTTGAACTAACCGATCCACCACAATAAGGATTTCACTCGCTTTTTTGGATGCCTTGAATTCAGAAATCGGGATGACCCCCTTCTCAGTTAAAACTTCGGTGAATCCCTGTCTCGTGAGTTCGGGAAGAAATTCCTTAAAGTGAGCTGCACCTCGTTCGCCAAGGCGGATGGGGAAAAGGAGAGTCCCTTTTTCGCCGTGAAATTTCTCAAAGAGGATTTGAACAACCTTATCGGGCGTCTTTTTTCCTACCTCCTGATTACAACGAAGACAGAAGGTGCGACCTGCTCGCGCAAAGAAAACGCGGAGGTAATCGTTGATCTCGGTTTGGGTTCCAACGGTTGAACGGGCATTGGTGATAACGTTTTTTGCTTGGATCGCGATTGCAGGAGAAATGCCGCTAACCCCATCGACATCAGTCTTCTCAATGCGCTCAAGAAACTGGCGGGCATAGGCAGAAAGAGATTCGACGTAGCGGCGCTGCCCCTCGGCATAAAGAGTATCGAAGGCGAGAGAGGACTTCCCTGAACCAGAGACTCCCGTAACGACGTAGAGTTTGTTATGCGGAAGGATCAGATCGAAATTTTTGAGATTATGGGTGCGGACCCCTTTGAGGATAATCGCGTCCAACGCTTACGGCCAAATCTACTTCCCCTGCCTTATGCCAACTTCGCGCGACAGGTAAACCTTAACGATGGAGAGGATTTCATCTCCTCCGACAACAGCTACGGACTTGGGATCAAGCTGAATGGAGCTCTCTTTGGGGCCTACTCGTTTAACCAGAAGCGTTGCTGTCCTCATATCCGCATCGGCAAAACTTGAGTAACGCATGTTACGAAGGACAATGACTCCTTTTTCTTTGTCTGTTTCTTCAAGTTCCCATTCAGGATGGGCTTGGACCGCATCAAGAGTCCTTAGATAGACGATATCCAAAGGAAGAGGGTAGACAAGGACCTCAGCGTGGGATGGAAGGAACGAGGCTCGGGAACAGCCGAGTAAAGGCAAAGAAAAAACTCCCAATAATAAAAGGGAAGATAAAATCCGTTTCATGGTTAAGCCTCCTATGATTTCAGTCTTTATACTTTTCCTGTCAATCGGATAAAAACTCCGTTTCGTCTGATATCGTTAAGCCTTCTTAGGTCATCATCGAAATCGGTAAAATTATACCCAATTCCGAGCCGAACGTAATCATAAAGTTCACGGTCAATTTCGATGAGGGGGCCGTGCCTGAAGTTGTTGGCCGCCTCCGTCTGCATGAGAATTCGATACTCTACACCCAGATCCCACTTACGGGCAATGTGATAATTGAAGCGGTGGACCCAAAGAACCGACCCAACGTTAAAGCGGTCTGCCACCTCGGCTTCCACACTGCCCAAGCGGTAGGCAAATTTATCAACCATCTGCAGGAAATGAGTGAGTTCATATGCCCCCTCAAAAGAAAAGATATGCGCCCTCTCGTCTACTGTAACTGTCCCAGAATCCGTCCCCACGAATTGGGCGTCGTTAGCCAATTCATCTAAAAAAGTGTATTTGGTAAGCCAGTTGAAACGGTCTGTCTCAACAGGTCGGTAGGCAAAGCCGACATTCATCTCAACAAATCGGCCCGCAAGCTGTCCGGGCTCCACAAGCCGAGAGGTTCCAAAATTGGCCCGCCCGAGCATACTCAAGTTTTGATTGACATGGTACTCCACCAGATTCTGCGTAAGCCACTGCCTCACCTCTGGCGCGTCTTGATCGATTCTCGCCTCAAATGAAGTGTCAAACTTCAACTTCTTTTCCTTCACATACCCCAAGGAAGTAGAAAGGGTATTG
Organism: Candidatus Omnitrophota bacterium; assembly: GCA_016204125.1. GTDB lineage: Bacteria > Omnitrophota > Omnitrophia > Omnitrophales > JACQLI01 > JACQLI01. Next base: position 10,806 of record JACQLI010000065.1, on the reverse strand, counting down.
AAGGTGTTGGTTCGTGTGATATTGTCAATCGCCACGTCACTCAAATTGCGAAAGTCACTTGCATCGAGATGGCGACGTTCAAAACGAAGATCGAAATCCCAATGGTTCCAAAATTGCGTCTCGTAACCATAAATATCGGAACTCCAGGTTTGAGGAATGTCTTCCGGAAGGTTGCCTGAATAAGTCGAATATTCACGTTCGCTGTAGACGCGGCTTTTTTCGCTCAGCTGATGGCTGGAACCGACTGAGGTAGAGATCCTCTTGTCGCCAAAGCCAAGGTCGCGGACTTTGATCTCAGCATAACTTGTGGTCTTGTCATCTCTCTGGACGCTTATACCCAATACCGTAGCGTCTCCGACATGCCCTATCATTTCCTCCACATAAACCTTGGTTCTTTCTCCTGCGCGAATTTCGAGTCCGCCGCCAATCTGGTAATTTTGCTTCCCTGTAAAGGTAAGCTGCCCCTTCGCATAAGGGGTAAGCCAATCTGTCACGCGATGGGCAATGCGAAGGCCAACGGCATTTCCAAAAGGCCGCTCCGTAAAGAAAGAATCGATATGGTTCACGGCAGGAATGTCGAGGTACTGATGGAGATATTCCCCGATCACATTCCATTTTCCGTAATCAAAAACAGCCTGACCCGTTGTGGAGCGAACCTCCTGAAGGGTTGCCGAAAGACCAAACAAGCCAAGCGGACGAATTTGTGCGGAAAGTTCGGTCGAATCGTGACGCGCTATGAAGCGAAGGTGTTCATTGAGTTTCAGACGAGCCTGAAGACCGTATTTGCGAAATCCCTCCTGACTCTTAATCCGATCAATGGAGAAACCAGGCTCTACATTCTGCAGGTAACCTGAGAGTTCAAGAGGTTGAAACGGCTTCGTTTCTCCTTTGATGAGATAAGCCTTTTCTCGAGGACGCCTGACCCCTACGGGTGCTTGATTTTGAAAACTGAGACCACCGTCGTAGGATAAACCTTGCCTTACCTGCTGAAGCTTGGATTGAGCAAACTCTGCGGTAATCTTCGTGTTTCTTCCTATTTTATACGTTACATCGACAGCGCGAAGATCGTAATCCTGATTGGCTCTCTGCTCTTCAACGGCTGTACCTCCTATGCGAATATGTTCTCCAAAGTTGGTGAATCCACGGAGTCCAGCGCTGTGGTCCTCAAAGAGTCGGAATATCTCAAATTCATAATCCACGATGAGGTAGACAGAATTGCCGTCGAGGATGTCATTGGAAATAATGGTTTCGGATGCGGAAACCGAAGAAAGGGGCTCTTTCAAGAGAATCCGACCCTGTCTATAGTCCATCTCATAATCTTTGCCGTAGACAAGATCACGAGTTTCTATCGGAATATCTGTAATTTTATCACGAATCTCAACCCGTATTTTTTCGCTTCCCTGAATGACATTGCGATTGTGAAGATAATAGAGGGAACCTCCCGTTGCGTGAAACTCATTGTGATCAGCGAGATGTTCGGGTTTGGACCAAAATAAAGTGAATCCTTTCTTGGCATCGCCATATTTGGTCGTGGAAAGGGTTTCGTGATGGATCTTCAAACCCGATAAGGTGCGGTTGTATCTGCCAAGCTCTGTATCCGTAAACTCGGTTTCATAACTCCCCCATTTGAGAAACGAACGGTCCATTTCAATCAGAATGAAAAATCTTTCCCGCGTGTCCTGTCCTTCGTAATCAATTTGTGAATAATCGCCGTAGATCGGGTAATAGTCATCGGGGTCAAGCTGGGTGAAAAGTTCTGAACGTTTATCGCTCGTATCGTAGCGGGACTTCACAAGGAATTTTCCTTTGATCTTAGCTTTTAAGTAATAGGCGAGTTTGCCGTCCTGGTAAAAATCTTCGTCGTAAGTATCCTCTCTTCCCACGGTGTCGAGGTTCCCATCTATTGAATTAAGACCTAGTTCTTCCTCCCCTAAAGCAACAAGGAAGAAATAACTGTCTTTAACGGTAATTTTCTCTTCAACGGTGATCGTGTCTCCATCTGAGTTCGTTGCTCCCGCGGCAATGGTTTTTTCGCCAGCTGTCACAAAGAATTCTTCTTCGAATTCGCCCGTAGGACTCACTTCACTTGGAACTCCGTTGATTTGCACCCGCCTGAGAGGTTCTGTCTTGCCGTAAACACGAACCGTCGGTTTGGCCACGAGAGGAATGCTCCTTTTCCCATCCCGAAAGATATTGAAAGCACCCTCAGCAGGAATGATGGAAGACCCGTCAGCCCCCTCTATGGTTTTAGACTTACTGACAACCTGAAAAAAATGAAGAGGTGTCCAGTCCTCTCGGTCTTGGCTGTCTTTGACAATCAAACGATAGGCGTAGACGCCAGGCCGAATGATTTCTCCTGTATCGACGATACCGTTCCAGGGGACTCGTAAGGGAGGCTGACCGATTCCAAATCCTGACCAAATCTTTTCTCCCATTTCACTGCGAAGCTCAAGCTGCCAACGCGTAATGTATTCTCCATAATTGGTTTTCATTTGAAACGTCGGCTCCCGTTCAAGTCTCCCCACACCCACCTGAACCGTATCAGGGTCCATGGCAACAGTAAGCTCAGGACGGGCCAAATCAATCCCCTGAGTCACCCAGATCTGAAGTTCTTTACGGAATTCGTCTGGCAGAGCTGACTCAGGAAGACGGACCGCAAACCGTACCTTGCTGAGAAGTCCTGGCGTTGTCTTCACGAGAAGTGACTCTTCGGAAATGAAAGTAGTGCCTGGAGGAAACGTGTGGCCGTCAATTTTGAGAAGATGCCTTCCTGGCTGGACAGCGGGAATGTGGAAGCGGCCATCCTCATCGGTGATCACACTCACACCATATTCGGTATAAATTCGAACCCGAGGAACTCCCGTTTCTCCCTTTGTTTGGGTGCCGTCTTCGTTACGATCATCAAAGACTTTCCCCACAATCGTTCCTTCATCAAAAATCGGATCGCCCCTTACGCGCAAGGTAATACCTTGTGTATCCGAAACCCTATCCCCCACGATCGCGGTAACAACAATTTCGTAAATCTTGCCCAGAGTCACTCCGCTTGTTACAAGGACATGGAAAACCACATGAGACCTGTCATTTTGCCTGAGCGTCCGAATACCAATGATGGTGGAGCCTTCACGAAAAGGCTGCCCTGGACGGCCGTCGACACGAATTGAATCGGTCAGGAGATCGAGGCCTAACGGAACATCAACTTTAAGTTCAAGGTTGGTCTGGTTCTGCGCAGATGCATTCACAAAATCGGCTGTAATAGTGACAAGATCGCCTGGTTTGACTGTTGTCTTGGAGGCAGAAAGGGTTAACTTGACTGGATTGATCTCGGCATTGACGTTGTCGAAAACAACGTTGCCAGCGCCTGTTTGTCTCAAGGTAAAGGTCACTTGAGTGGTCCTTGGCGGCACTCTAGCGCTGATGGTAAAGGTTTGATAAAGCGTACCGTCTCCGTCCGCATCCCCGTTTGCAGCGTTGGCTGTTGTGATACGGGCCGAATTGGTTATGCTGATCGTAAAGGCGACACCTGTCGTGGGGTCAGTGCCTTGGAATTCGATGCGAAGTTGTCCGCCTGTTGTTGCGCCATCATCAACGATGCTTGATTCGGCTTGAGCGGTAAAAACCACGAGATCACCTATTTGCACACTCTTGGTACTCTGAAACGTAAACTCTCCAGTCGCATTTAAGAGAAGTGCAAAGCCCCCTTCTGGGATGGCATCAAAAGCGGGAACAAGAACGGGAAGAGTCCCCTGGCTTTCGCGCGTGGCACCATTGGTGTTGTCCCAGTTGGTTGTGGTATCTCCGCCGATAGCCACCTCAAAGCCAGGATTTCCAGCGATATTGGCAAACGCTAACTTTGAGGAAAATAAAACTACGATAAAAGTGAAACTGAAAAACCATCTAGAAATATCATGATAAGGATGCATGGTATGTTTTGTAAAAATCAGAAGCGTCTGAGTGAAAAGGCGACTCCTATTCTCCAGTCTTCGTCAGGCAAGGGCCTTGAGTCGTCCTGTTTGAGATTTTGAACCTTTCCAATTCCAAGGTATTCCACAAACAATTTAGTTTTAAAAAGCCATTCGTTATTTTGAAATCGGTAAGCTCGAAAAGGCATCCACCTGAGACCCACTGCGATAAAATATTTGTTGTCAGACGGATTAGAAAGCCGCGTGTTTTGCGTCAATGCAAGGCGAAGATAAGGCATAAGCACGAGCTCATCATTAATAGGATTGGAGGGAAGGGGTATGCCAGGGGTCTTGAGCCCTAGTATGAGAGAGGTGTCTAAGAGAAAGGCATCAAAATCTTCCTCGGCTGTGAAATTGGTGTCCCGCCAACCATATTCTCCGAAATATTCTCCCCATGCGTAATAAGTTAAGAGGTCAATAAAACTTCTGCCAGGCTTTTGGCCAACAGACGGGAGATCGATGCCCCATTCATAAAAAATGCTGATACCTGCTCGAAAATCAAAGTCGCGGATGTTCGCAATTTCATCCTTGAGGTTTCTTCGGTCAAAGTATTGGACAAAGAATCGATAATTCTTCGCCCAAACGAGAAGCGGAATCCCCCATGGCCTGAAATTATCAAGCCAGGCATTCTTTTCTAAGGGCCTCCATTCAAATCCAACGCTTGTATCAAGCTGGCTCCCCCCATCATTTCCTGTTGATTCCAAAGCGGCTGTCACTTCCACAAAGGGGTCGATGGTATTGATGGGAAACCGAATCCCTTTAAAAACGATTCGATTGCTCCAAAAGCCAACTTGGGAATTGAATCTTCTCTCGTCTAAGTTCGTGCTGCGCCAGGTTGTCTCTCCAAAAGATTGGTAAAGGATTTTTTCGCCAGCCGCAACTCCCTGAAAAGGTCCGTAAAGATCTTCGCCAATATCCAGTTGATCTGCCCACTTGAGTGCGATCTCTTCTTCTTTTTGAAACTGTGCTCGTGTTTTGATCTCGATAGAAGGCGGGGCCTCGGGTTCGACGAATTCCTGAGCAAGTTGAACGGCACGCTGGAAATCTCCACCCTGTGCTTCAATCAGTGATTTGGCCATAACAATCTCGGCTTGGGCCTCATCCATTGACCCAAATCCCTTGTTTCCCACCCAGTAGAAGGGCTGAACCTTTCCATCAGATAAAGGAATAGGGACTTCAACAACAGAAACACCTTCAAATGGGAGTTCCTTTTTCTTCGAACGAATCCATTCCTTCGCCTCATCGACGGAGTGGGTATCTTTAAGCACCTTGGTGCGTAACACCTTTGAACCAAAACCGCTTACAATAGCGACGTCTGAATTCCAGTCGGGAGAGGCCTGCTGAACCAAAAGGAAGTCATCTGCCTGATAGGTGTTATGCCTGATCTTCTGGGAAGGACTGAGATAAAACTGATCGCGGAAGAGGAAGTCGGCTGGGGATTCAGTCGACGAAGGTTCCTGAGCAAAGAGAGAAATCGGTAAAGCCAACAAAAATAGACTCAGGATAAGCCGTCTGGCGAAGACCTGCATTGTCCCCCGTCGGGTTATGCGTTTATGCTTTTTAAGAGATCGCGCATATTATAGAGGCCGCTCTTGTGCCTCGCAACAAACTTCGCAGCACGAAGAGCCCCTCTAGCAAAGGCATCCCGAGACGTTGCCCGATGGACAAGTTCGATGATTTCTCCATCCCCCAAGAAAGAGACGGTATGGTCTCCCACCACATCCCCGCCTCGAAGGGAATGGATAGGTACCGTTCCTTTCTTCGCCTCTGTAATCAGACGAGCCAGCTCAAGGGCAGTCCCGCTGGGGGCATCTTTCTTCATACGGTGGTGAGTCTCCGTAATTTCGATATCATAACCCTCAGCCAAGACCTTCGAGGCAAGGGTAACGAGCTCAAATAGAAAATTGACGCCTGGGCTCATATTGGGAGATTGAAGGATGGGGATCCGCCCAGAAGCCTTTTTGATAAGCGATAAAGTTTTCTTGGGGATTCCCGTGGTTCCAATGACGAGACCTACACGATTTTTAAGCGCAGCTTGAATATGCAGCTCGGTCGCACTGGGGTGGGTAAAGTCGATCAAAACCTGAGAAGATTCCAACCCTTCCTCTAGGTTTGAAGTAACCTTGACTCCAATGGGGTCTTGGCCAATCAGGGATCCCACATCATCGCCCAAGACATCGACGCCTTTTCTCTCCAGAGCTCCGCTAATCTCTAGATCAGGATCAGCCTGAGCTAGAGTCAAAATTCTCCTCCCCATTCTTCCGCTTGCGCCTGCAACGGCAATACGAATTTTTTTCATTCAAATGGCCTTTCCAAACGTAGGGGCAGACCTATGTGTCTGCCCATGGTTATCTTTCGGGCGAACACGGGGGTTCGCCCCTACGGTCGCAACCACTTGTTTTCTCATACCAACTCCAAATCTCTCAATGTCTTTTTTAATTTTTTCTTGTTCTCTACGCCCATTTCACACAAAGGAAGACGAAGCTCGGGCCGAATCAATCTCATCATCCCAAGCGCTGTTTTGACAGGAATGGGATTTGTCTCAATAAAGAGAGTTTTTGAGAGAGGATAAAGCTTATGGTGAAGTTCCTTTCCCTGTTCAAGATCACCATTCAGCATCGTGTGAACCATCTCTCGAATAAGATCAGGAACAACATTCGCAGTAACAGAGATCACACCCTTGGCTCCAATGGCCATCATCGGCATGGTCAGAGAATCTTCACCCGAGAGTACTGTCATGTCACAGAGTTGGAGGATTTGATCTACCTGATCGAGGCTACCACTTGCCTCCTTGATCGCTACGATATTGGGAATCTTGGCAAGTCTCGCAACAGTCTGCGGCGCAATCGAAACACCCGTTCGGCCAGGAACGTTATAAAGAATCATCGGAATATCAACCTTCTTGGCAAGAAAGGAATAGTGTCGATAAAGTCCCTCTTGGGTCGGTCGGTTGTAGTAAGGAGTCACCACGAGAACTCCGTCTGCTTTGATCTTCTTGGCATACCGAATGAGTCCGAGGGCCTCTTCCGTATAATTAGAACCCGCGCCACAGACCACAGGAACTCTTCTATTGACATACTCCACCACTAGAGACATCACATGGCGATGCTCTTCATGGGAAAGAGTTGCTGATTCCCCAGTAGTCCCCGCAGGGACTATCACATCGGTTCTCGCCTTCAAATGAAAATCAAGCAAACGGCGGAGGCGCGGTCCGTCCACCTTTCCATTGCGAAAGGGTGTCACGAGAGCAACCATTGAACCTTCGAATCGAACTTTTGCCATTTTCCTTATTTCTACCTTTCTAATTTTCCTTCAAATACAAAACTGGCTTCGCCTTCCAAGTAAACATCTTGAATTTGATTCCCATTTTTTTTGAAATCAAGGGCGAGGGTCTCTCCGCTTTTTGTCTTCACCTGAACAGGTTGCTTCACGTAACCAACATGGACACTCACAATAGCAGAAGCCGCTGAACCCGTCCCGCAAGCCAGCGTCTCTCCTTCTACCCCTCGTTCGTAAGTCCTTACCTCGATCGCCTGTGATCCCTTCACCTCAACAAAATTCACATTCGTGCCTGCCGATTGAAACTTGGAATGATAACGGACCTCTTTCCCGATCTCGAAAACAGGCACTTTGGAAAGCCCTTCGACAAAAATGACCACATGGGGATTTCCAATACGGATAAAGTGATAGTGGAGCTTTCTCCCTCCTACTAAAATTTCTTCCTTTTCACCTAAGTCTGTTGGAGTAGCGAGTCGGACTCTGATTCTTTTTCCTTTAACCTCTGCATCAATAATACCGCCGACCGTTTCAAAGCGCTGCTTCTTGGGAAAGCCAAGCCTTTCATGAGCAAGCAAGGCGACACAGCGAAAGCCATTCCCGCAGGCTTCGGCTTCAGAACCATCCGCATTAAGGATGCGCATCCCAAAGTCGCTTTTTTTTGAACGTTCCATAAGCAGCACTCCATCTGCGCCAATACCTGTGTGCCTTTCACAAAGCTCTCGGGCAAAGGGAATAGGATTTTTGACAATCCCTTTCCGATTATCAATGACGACGAAGTCGTTTCCTGAAGCGACTAATTTATAAAAAGGAACGGTTTTCATTTGGACTGAAGAAAAGAGGGGATCCTCTCACCTCGAATCAGCTCTTCGTAAGTTTCCCTCTTTCTGACCACAAAATACTCCTTTCCCTTGACTAAAACTTCAGCGGCCCTGGGACGCGCATTGTAATTGCTCGACATCGAGAAGCCGTAAGCGCCTGCGCTAAGAAGTGCGAGGGGTTCGCCTGCCTGGACTTCTTGAAGATGTCTGTCGCGGGCCAGAAAATCTCCGCTTTCACAGACAGGACCCACCACATCATAAACCCATTTCTTCTTCTTTTCATCCTTCTCAAGAGACCATATCTCATGATGGGAGTCATACAGGGTGGGGCGAATCAAATCATTCATCCCTGCATCGACAATGGCAAAATTTTTCATAGTTGTCTGTTTCACGTAGAGAACTTTCGTAACAAGGATTCCGCCATTTCCAACAATGAATCTTCCTGGTTCAAAAATCAGCCGAAACTTTTTCTTTCCGATGAGAGGAAGAAGTTCCTTTGCAAACTCATCTGCCGTTTGCGGCCTTTCATCCGAATAGATGATCCCAAGTCCACCCCCCAGATTGAGATAACGAATCGCATAACCCTCTTTTTCGAGGCTTGCGATAAAGATCAACACTTTGCGAAGCGCCTTGATGAAGGGCTCGCCCGTTACAATCTGCGATCCGATGTGAACATGAATACCGCAGATCGAAAGTGAAGGATACTCTTCTCGCTTCACAAAGATTGCGTGTGCGGTATCGAGATCAAGACCAAACTTACTCTCGGCCTTACCTGTTGCGATGTAGGCGTGGGTATTCGGATCCACACCAGGATTGACCCGAAGAGAAACTTGTACCTTTTTCTTCAACGACTGGGCAACCCGATGAATAGCCCCGAGCTCAGGAACGGATTCCACATTAAAAAGCAAGATTCCAGCTCGGATAGCCTCTTCGATTTCCGCTTTCGTCTTCCCCACCCCTGCGTAGACAATTTTTGCAGGATCACATCCTGCCCGTAAAGCACGGTAGAGCTCTCCCCCTGAGACGATATCAAGCCCCGCCCCCTCTGCGATAAGTGACTTGAGAATTGCCAGATTCGAATTCGCCTTCATGGAGTAACAAATGAGCGGACGAACCGATCGGAACGCCTTCGCAAGTTTACGGTAATGCTCCACGATCGTTCGGTGGCTGTAAATATAGACAGGCGTCCCCACCGATTCGACAATTTCTCTCACTCGGACCTTCTCGCAATAAAGATCCTTGCCGAGATAGTAAAAGTCGTGAAGCCTTATCCCTTTCTTAATTTCTTTTTCCAAAACTGAAGCCATTTCTTTACCTCACGCGGGTGCGTACTCCCAGGCGTCTTCTTTCGACTCACCGACGCCTTGGGGTCAAAGAGATCAAAAATATCCTTTAAAAATTTGGGAGAGAACCGTTGAAACTCTTCCAAAGAAAGCTCGCCTAAATTTTTCTCCTGATCGAGAACATAACGAACAATTTTCCCAACTGTTTCGTGCGCTTCGCGGAAAGGAATTCCTTTTTCGATCAAGTATTCCAGAAGATCCGTCGCGTACAGAAAATCTCCCTCCCTTTTCCAATTATCGACTCCCTTTGAAATTTCAGCTCGCGAAAGAGTGACACTCAAAACGCCAAGGGCAAGAGCCGTCTTGTGAAGGGTATCGAAAAGAGCGGGTTTATCCTCCTGCAAATCACGGTTGTAGGACAAGGGTAGCCCCTTGATGAGCGTGAGCGACGACAAAAGATGTCCATAGATGACGCCCGTACGCCCCCTTATCAGTTCAAACACATCGGGATTCTTCTTTTGAGGCATCAGGCTTGATCCCGTTGCCACAGAATCATCCAAACTCACATAGCCGAATGCCTCTGAAGTCCAGAGGATAAAATCTTCGGCAAGGCGCGACAGATGAGCCCAGAGAATGGCCGCGCAGGATAAAGTTTCTATGACAAAGTCACGGTCACTCACTGCGTCAAGACTATTCTGAACCACATTTGAGAAACCCAGTTCCTTGGCCACAAACTTGGGATCAAGGCGAAGTCCTGATCCAGCAAGGGCAGCCGCACCTAGAGGAAGGCGATCCATCCTTGACAGCGCACCTTGAAGCCTTGAACGATCTCGCTCAAGCATCTCCACGTAAGCTAATAGGTGATGCGCAAGCAAAACGGGCTGAGCACGCTGGAGGTGAGTCAGTCCTGGTATTACCACCTTTTCCGCTTTTTGGGCAAAACCGACGAGTGCTCTCTCGAGTTCAACAATTTTGCTCTCTATCTGGGGAAGTTTCTTCTTCAGATAAACAAGGGTTGAAGTGACAACAAGGTCATTGCGCGAACGGCCTGTATGGATTCTCTTGGCCAGTGTGCCCACCTTTTTTTCGAGCTCAAGCTGAACAAAGGTATGGATGTCCTCGATCCCCTTCATGTAAGGAGCGAGAGGGCTCTTATGGGGATCTTTGACACGGAATTTCTTTGCAATCTGGTTAAGCGCTGAAACAAGACGGCTTCCTTCTGAATGCGAAATAAGCCCCACGCGCGCAAGCATCTTCGCATGAGCTTGATTCACCGCAATTTCTGCTTCAAAAAGCTCAGCATCCACAGCCAGAGAATAGGTGAAACATTTCACGGTTGAATTCAGATCCTTCTTGAAGCGTCCGCCCCAAAGTTTCTTGACCATAGTTTTAAGTTTCAAGTTTTAAGTGATAAGTTTGGTCTCAATACTTTTTTCGAACTCCTACATAAAACTTATCACTTATAAC
>JACQLI010000066.1 GCA_016204125.1 Candidatus Omnitrophota bacterium | reverse complement strand
GGTGTCAATGGAGGCACCAGACCATTTCTTGTGAGGATCTGGGAATAGAACTTCTCTTTTGAGATGACGGGCTGCTGATTCAAAGCTCCAATCAGACTGCAATTCGGCTTCTCCTTTTATTCGAAAGTATTTCCGTGACGATCTCGCGGTCGTCAAAATGGATTTTTTCCGTACCCAAGACCTGGTAATCCTCGTGTCCTTTTCCAAGAATAAAAAGGGCGTCCCCTGGCTCCGCAAGAGTTAAGAGTTCGCCGATCGCTTCTCGCCTATCGGGAATCTCAATCACGTTTGGCAGAAGAGAATCGGAGGGCAAGCCGTGGCGCATTTGACGAATAATCTCGAGCGGATCCTCGGTGCGGGGATTATCGGAAGTCAAGATGACATAATCGGAATAATGGTAGGCGATCTTTGTCATTTTGGGTCGCTTAAAAGGATCGCGATCTCCCCCGCAGCCAAAAAGGGTAAGGATCCTCTTCGGACGAAGTCTTCTTGCTTCAGAGAGAATATTTTCGAAGGCATCAGGGGTGTGTGCATAATCGACGAACACGCTAAAGCCATTGCCATCAACCCTCTCCATTCTTCCTGGCACACCCGAAAAGACCCTCAGTCCCTCAATGAAGTCCTTGAGATCGTAACCAAGGAGGTCGAGAGCGGCTAAGACAGAGGTAACATTGGATACATTATGGATAAAGGGGAGCTGTGTTTTGATTTTGAATTTACTTTTCCCTTTCTCAAAAACAAACTGACTTCCTTCAAAGCTTGTTTCAATGTCTCGCGCCCGATAATTCGCATCGTCAGTAATGCTAAAGCTCTTGGCCTTTGGATTTTCAGCCAGGAGGCGCTTCCCATAAGGTGAGTCGCGATTAATGAGCATCTTTTTGGGTTGAGGTGGTTTACTAAAAAGGAGTCTTTTCGATTGAAAATATTCTTCAAGATTCGGGTGGTAGTCCAAATGTTCGGGTGTGAGTTGAGTGAATAGAGCGAGTTCAAATTCGAGGCCTTCAACCCGCCTCTGGTGGAGCGCATGAGAAGAGACCTCCATCGCGACAGCACGAATCCCCTCTTCTTTCATTTCTCTTAAGAGTTGGAAGAGCTCCTCGATACCAGGAGTGGTATTCGAAAGAGGGCCGAAACGGTTCGGAGTCTGAAAACCGAGAGTCCCGATATATCCTGAACGGATCTTAGAGCCAAGGAGGTAATTCATAAGATACGCAATGGTGGTCTTCCCATTGGTTCCTGTAACACCGATGAGTTTTAACTTCTTGCTAGGAGACCCATGGATTTCATTCAAAAAGTGGGCAAGGGTTTCTCGGCTGTCGCTCACTCTTAGGAAAACTGCCCCTTCTAATAAAGGAGACGACGGCTCTTTTTCTCCCACGCAAACCGTAGCGCCACGTTTGACAGCCTCTTCAATATAGAGATGGCCATCTGTATGCGGCCCTACCCAGGCTACAAAGATATTTCCTGGCTTTACGCAACGTGAATCAGACGTAACCCCATTGATCTCAAGGGTGGGATTCCAATTCCACTTGTCAAGAAGCGTAAGTTTCTTGGTCAACTGTTGCAGTTTCATGGCAGTTCCCCTCTCAATCCTGCATCAATAATTTTCGGTTCATTAGGCACCGCGCTTGATGGTTAGGCACTCTTTTTTTCAGCCAGTTGGAATTGAAGCTCAGGCGAGTGAAGCTGAAAGGAGAAAATCTCAGGGTCTCCCTTTCTCGGAAGAGCGAAATCGGCTGTGACTTCATCCACATGAGCCTCGGATAGCCCCTGCGACTCGGCCAAGGCACCCTCTAAACGAACCGCCAAGTCTGAACCTTTGACTTGAACTCGAAACTTTCGGCCCAAGAGGAACAAGGGATCGTAACGGGCCTCTAAATTCCCTGCAGAAATCACTTCAAAACGGTTTTGCCAGTTGATACGTGGATTTTTAAGGGTAAATGAAGGGCTTAAAAAGTGGGGAATGAGTATGCCTTGAATCGGTGTGCCTGCCTTTTTTTCCAATTTTTTCAAGGCCAAGAAACTTGTTCCTGTGTTGAGAAGTGCTACTCCGAGAGCTGCCGCTCCTATGTAAGCGAAGAAACGACCCCCTGGTAATCGCATCAATATTTATGCTTATAACCTAGGCTGTGAAAAACAAGTAGGTGAAATAAAGGCTTACCCCTGACAGGACCACTGAAAGAAAAAGTAGTAAGCCGTAAAAGAAAGGTAAACCTGGCTTTTTCTCGCTAAGTTTCTTCTCGCCAGGCTTATCTTGTGGCAAAGTCACGGGTCCTTCGCGAGGACCTTCAATCCGAACATGCAAATCTTTCATGACGTAGATTTTACAATGCTTTGACTGACTGCGTCATAAATTTCTTTCTGACGGACTACCTTCAAAAAGCTATCCACCACTTTGGGATCGAATTGAGTACCACTATTCTCTTTGACCTCCTTAATTGCCTCCTCAATATTGAGACGCCTGCGGTAGAGTCGGTGTGAGATCATAGCGAGAAAGGAATCCACAACGGCAATGATTCTTGCCCCGATCGGAATCTCTTCTCCTTTGAGCCCGCGCGGATAACCTTTGCCGTCGTACCTCTCCCGATGATGGAGGATAATTGGAATCACAGGCTGCAAAGAACTGATTGATTTAAGGAGGCTTGCGCCTCTGAGGGGGATCCGCTTAATCTGTTCAAACTCCTTCTTGGTAAGCTTGGCCTTCTTGTCCCATATCTTTTCAGGAAAGGTGAGCTGGCCTGCATCAAGAAGAAGCATGGCCCACTCAAGATGAGTTAGTTCTCGGCCATTAAGCTGAAGGTCCTTGCCAACCTCCATAACGATCTTTCCCAGAATAGGCAGCTGTCCTCGTTCTCCGCCGTAATGAAGCTCGAGAAGTTCATTGATCGTTTGAATGCTCCCTAGTGTGAGTTTCTCCGTCTCTTCAAAAAGCTGTGCATTTTTGATAGCAACCACAGCCTGTTCTGAAAGTGATTTGAGAATCTCTTCATCCATAGACGTAAAGGGTTGATTGTCCAACTTATCCCAAAGGCTTATGACTCCCACCACATCTTCATCGATCAAGGGAACGGCGACAGAATGTTTATCCAAATGAGGTTCGCCCGTTTCTGCTAAATGTCCTTCCATTCCTCTTCCAACCTGGAGACGATGCTTGCGGCGGGCCTGGCGGCTTTCACCAAAGGAAAAATAAGGAAGAAGGTACTTTCGATCCGAATCCATCAACATGATCGAACAACCTTTCGCCTTCAAAACCTGGGCACAAAGGCGCCCGATACGCGGCAAGAGCTCTTGAAGCCTGAGTGAAGAGCTAATGACGCGATGGACAGAGTGTATGGTCGACAGGGCCAATGCCCTCGGGTGAACCGTTTCATAGAAATTATCGAGTTCGTAAGTTTTGTAGGCAAGTTCTACCTGGCTTTGGAGAAAATGACTAAAGAGAGGGATCAGCGGCTTGATCTGCTTTTCAGGAAGAGTGAATGAACAGAGTACAATGTATCCCTTCAGCCGACCTAGGTGCGTGATAGGAAAGACTCCACCAATACGACCGTAGACGCATTTGTAGACATTGGGAGGCTCTTCAGCCGCACCTCCTTTTTCCGCCAACTGACTAAAGTACTTTTCTAGGAAGGTGGCGCAGCTTGCCTGGTTGGATTGGGAGGCGGCGTAAAAAGTGCAATTGCCCTTTCGGTCAAGACGAAGGAGTCGATTGGGACCCGACTCTTCAACGATATAAAGCCATCCTAAAGGATGACCAAATCTTACGTTGAAAGCTCGGTACCCTTCCTGCCACTCAGGATTTTGTAAGAGAAACCGCTCGATTACGCTTTTATTCTGTTTCGACTTCATGCAGATTTAGGAGACGCATTATATCAAACCCTCTCATAAGGCTCAAAGAGGCGTTTGTATTCATTCTGAACATATCGGTCGGTCATGCCTGAAATGTAGTCGCAAATGGCTCGATACAGTCCATCCTTTTCCACCCGTTTCCGAACAGGAGAAGGAAGTTGTCCAGGTTTTTCCAGATAGGCCTGGAAGACCCTTTGAATGAACCGCTTCCCCTTTTCCGTCATACGGACGACCCGATAGTGCTGGTAGAGATGGGTATGGAGAAAACGCCTGAGTTCCACCTTCCTTTTTGCAAGGGGAGGTGAAAAGAGAACAAGCGGACCTTTAACCTTCTGGATATCTTTGGCGCTTTTTACTCCGAGCTTCTTCAAATGTTGACGAGTGGCCTTTACAAGATCCATGACCAAACGGTTAATCAGAAGACGAATCGCGAGTCGATTCTTATGGGTCTCGTTAATCCGTGGATATTTATTTCGGATATAAGCTTGCATTTCTTTCCAAAAAGTCAACTTCTCAAGTTCCTCTTCAGGAATCATCTGAGCCCTTAGACCATCATCCAGATCATGGCAGGAATAGGCGATCTCATCTGATAGGTCGACAACTTCAGCCTCAGCGGATCTGAAACGTCTCTCGGATGTCCCTCGGAATTTTTCGGGATGTTTTTTAAGTCCCTCTCTCACCTCATAAGTCAGATTGAGCCCAGAAAATTCAGGATAACTCTCCTCAAGGGCTTCCACGATGCGGAGTGACTGTATGTTGTGTTCAAAACCGCCGTGCCCCTTCATGATTTCCGAGAGGGCCCACTCCCCTGCATGTCCAAAAGGGCCGTGGCCCAAATCATGGGCAAGACTGATGGCCTCTATGAGATCTTCATTGAGTCCGAGCGCTCTCCCAATCGTGCGGGCAATCTGGCAGGTTTCCAGCGTGTGAGTGAGGCGGGTCCTGTAGTGATCCCCCTCATGATTGACAAAGACTTGGGTCTTATATTGCAGACGACGGAAGGCGGTGGAATGGATGATACGGTCTCGGTCGCGCTGGAAAGCGGTTCGGGCTTCGTGTTCTTTTTCAGGCCAGGCCCTGCCTCGTGAATCGCGGCTGTGAATGGCGTAAGGGGCTAGTCTTTCTTCCTCCTCCCTTTCCACCTTTTCACGAACGAGCTTACCAGTCATTAACCTCTCTTCTTATTTTTGATAAGACAGCTCAAGGCCTTGTAGACCGCAGAGAGAGAATCAGAAATGACTTTGGTCCCGCTGATCACGGGCATGAAATTGGTATCTCCCTTCCACCTCGGAACAACATGGATATGCATATGCCCTGGAATTCCTGCGCCACCTGTTTGTCCCAAATTCATACCGATATTGAAGCCGTGAGGATGAACTGATTTTTTTAAAACCGCGAGGGATCGATCCAAAAGTTTGAGGAGATCAAGCCTTTCTGCGTTATTCAATTTCTCCAGAGACGGGACGTGGCGGTTCGGCACAACCATCAAATGACCATTTGTATAAGGATAACGATTCAAAATGATGAAACTGTGAGAAGAACGGTGAAGAAGCAGATTCTTGACGTCTTTATTCCTTGATGAACGCCGACCACGGCACAAAAAGCAACCCGAGGTTTTCTTATGTCCTCCTCCTATGTACACCTTACGCCAGGGAGCCCAAATTTGTCTCATTGGGGTATTATTTTAAGTTTTCCGTAGAGATCGAGAAGCGAATTGAGATTCTTGAGGTCCCAGATTTGGATTTTAGCCTCTTGAGCGATCAATTTTGCATTGAGATCGATTCCGCCAAGAGTGACCATGATCTTTCTCTGAATTTTCTTTCGAAAATGTTTCAATTCATCTACAAAACTCGTGACATCCGTCTCGGTCACAGAATCTCTGAAAACCTGGCAGACCCAACGCCCCTTAACGGCCCGGCCAAGCATGGGAAAGAATCTCCCGTTGGTGGGGCGGCTTGCAATCTCAAGAAAGGTCGGACACATGATTTTCTTTTCATTGATCTCCGCGATGTCATTACGAAACTCGCGAAAAAGTGACTCTACTCGCTCGGTCAGATCCTTGCGATCTTCCTCTTCTATCTTCCTTACTTCGTCAAGCAGCCGCGATTCAAAATAGGCTCGGGCCTTGATATTATCGGGCCCAAGCTCGCGGTCTTTGAGCTGAAAAACATTGCGAAGCCAGAACCTAAATAGTGGATCAGGCAGAAGATAGAACGACCCCCGTTTTTCTACCATTCCCTCGCCCATAAGGCGCTGAAGCATTTTCTTCGTTTCGGGACCTTTCTTTCCCGCGTAAGCCGCTATCTGAAGAAGCTTGACTCGACCATTAGCCACGGCTAAGAGAATTTTGACAAATGGCCTAGGGTGACGTCCGAGTCGGACAAGACTTTGAATCTCAGACTCAAAATGTTGATTGAGGAAACCGCGTTCTGAGAAAAGGCTCTCCTGAATGGTTTCGAGCATCATTTCCCTACTCCACACAGAAATGTTTTTCTTAAGCGAATGAAGACGTGCCGCTTCTAAAAAAAGATCGATGTAAAAGGGATGGTTATTAAAAAGGTAACTCAAAAGACGAAAGTCGGAATCAGGCATTTGAATTTCAGGAAAACGGACTGCCATCCATTTGTGAAGAGTTGCGGAATCAAAAGGATCAACCTCGATGACTTCGAAATTTCCGAAAAGAAGGGAAAGCCTTTCGTGAAATATTTCTCGTGCCCTATGAGGTTCTGAACTTGTGGCAAGGTAAAAGGTATCCTTCTGGATCATCATCTCCTTACCAAAAAGCCCAAAGGGATCGGTTAAATCGAGTGCGCCAAGTGATTGAAACTCATCAAGGATCAAAACAATTTTTTTCCCTGTCTCCTCTCGAAGCGAGGCTGTTAAACTCAAAAGTTCTCTGAAAGCGACGGCCGTCCTTTTCTGAAACGTGTGTTTTTTGACTTCCCGCATTTTCTCAAGAGTCTTAGGGATGTAGGTACGCGATATTTTGACAAGAAGCTGGAATTCTTCAGGAAAGGAAATATTCTGGGAAGCAAGAAAGCCTTGAAGAAGAGAACCGAGCCACCTTTCCACAAGACCTTCGAAATCGGAAGGTGTAAGAGAAATGTAGACGGGGATAATTTCTGGATCTTTACGAATCCTATGGAGGAATTCGCAGAGGATAAAGGTCTTCCCAATGAATCGGGGACCTACCAAACCTACGTTTTGTCTGTAACCTTTCTTGAGGGCCTCGAGACGCTGCTCGAGACGAGCAAGGATTTCTTCTCTTCCAGAAAAAAGAGACGTTTCGACCTCTGTATCTATCATCACAAAGAGAGCTCCAACAGAGTTTAGTGAGAATGGATCAGTGGAAAGAGAGAATTGAAATCGGAAGGGTATTAAAAATCAGGATAAGGCCTTTTGGGATCCGATTCCTTTGCACGAACCTTCGTGTCCTCCCTTTTTTTCAAAAAGCTAGATTTATGATACACCCGAAAAATGAGAAATCAAGTCCAATGATTGGGCGTGTCAACGTAAAGACGAGCGGCTAGCGGGAATCGAACCCGCTTCACAAGCTTGGGAAGCTTGGGTAATGCCATTATACGATAGCCGCGACTTCCTTCTAAAAACTACAGATTTTTCGAAAGATGGCTAATCTTTCTTCGATCTGTTTCAAATCAAGACGTCTCAGTCGATCCAAACTGAAATCCTCAACCGTAAAAGATGCGACAACAGCTCCATAGGCAATCGCCTTTTTTAAATTGTCGAACTCGGTATTCCCCGTTTTTGCCAAGTATCCCATCATGGCTCCTGCAAAGGAGTCTCCTGCTCCTGTTGGATCAAAAACTGTTTCCAGAGGATAAGCAGGAAGGGCGAAGAAACGTCCCTCGTCGAAAAGAAGTGCGCCATGTTCTCCCTTTTTGATGATGACTTTCGAAGGACCCATGGAATGAATCTTCTGGGCTGAACGAATAAGGCTTACTTCCTCGGCAAGCTGCCGCGCCTCACCATCATTGACAACGATAGCATCAACGCGAGCGAGAACATGCTGAAGTTCGGTCCTTTTTTTCTCAATCCAAAAATTCATCGTGTCACACGCGACGAACTTTGCTTTCGGCTTTCCTGCTTGGTCAAGAACACGTAATTGAAGAGTGGGGTCGATATTGGCGAGAAAGAGAAAATCGGGATTCTTTCGAAAATGAAGTTGGGGATTAAAATCGTGAAGTGCGTTAAGTTGAGTCTCGAGTGTCTCGGCGGTATTCATGTCAAACTGATATTTCCCACGCCAAAAGAAAGTTTTACCGAGCGCAGACTCAAGGTGAGTGAGGTCAATCGGCCTTTCTTCGAGAATCTGACGAAATCCGCTTGGAAAATCACTTCCGATAATTGCCACAAGACTTACAGGAGTGAAAAAGCTTGCGGCATAGGAAAAATAGGAAGCCGAGCCTCCAAAAGCCCGATCGCGCTTTCCGAAAGGTGTTTCTACTTCATCAATGGCAACCGTCCCTATCACAGCTAATGGAATCTGATTATTCCCCATATTTCTCTAGTCCTCTAGTCCTCTAATACCTCTCGAAGTTTCTTCGTTGCAACATAAACATCTTTGGCCCCAAAAATAGCCCTCACGACAGCAATCCGTTTTGCTCCCGCTTCGACGACTTGTTTAAGGTTACCCTGATCGACCCCGCCAATACAAACAAAAGGAATCCGTACTCTCTTACTTACCCGCTTGACCAATTCTATTCCCACAGCTTGGTACGTGGGTTTCGTGGGGGTCTCGAAAATAGGGCCCACGCCAATGTAATCAACGCCTTCCTGCACGGCCTGAAGCGCTTGAGCCAAACTGTGAGTCGATTTGCCAATAAAAATCTGTTTACCTTTCAAGAGCCTTCTCACTTGAGCAATGGGAAGATCGTCTTGTCCCAAGTGAACACCATCCGCTTCCAGGGCCAGCGCGAGATCGGGACGATCGTTTACAAAAAAGAGCTTCTGGAATCGATGGGCGACCTTCCTCATCCGCAGACCTATGCGAAAAAGTTCACCATCCGTCAGGGTCTTAGATCTGAGCTGAACAATATCTGCCCCACCTCGGTAGGCTTCTTCTACTTTCTTGAAGATGCTTGGATCGGCTTCCCGAAGGTCTGTGACTGCATAGAGTCTAAAATTTTCGAATACTTTCTTTTTCCAGCTCATAGAGTCTAAAGCGAATCTTTTGAAACGAGCGAGTCTTCGAAGGCTCGATCATTTTCGAGAACTCTTCGAGAACCCGTGTCGCCTCCTCGGCCCTCTTCAAGTTACTCGAAAGAAGATCCTGCCACCCTACCCGACTTTTGTCTCGAATCAGACTTTTCGCGCCTACATCCTTCTCTGAATTTCTCGCCTTCACAAGTTTCTGATAAGGAACTTTGAACCCAAGGAGTATCTTGGTGAGATCGTGTCTGGCTCGCTTGAATCTCGCTGTGAGTCGTGCATCCTTAAAATAAAAACGGGCGATATCCTCTGCTACGCGCACCGCCTCTTTCGCACGGTTATAATTCGCATCGATCACTTGCAAAAGCTTTTGATTCATTGACTCTGGATTTTTCGGAGGATGCTTGAGGTCGAACGTCCTGGGACGATCTGAATCCTTTTCACCTTTCCTCCCCAAGATTCCACATCTGAGCCCCCAACAATTTGACCCTTTTTCCAGTCCGCTCCTTTCACAAGCACATGAGGACGAATTTCACGAATCAGGCGAAGCGGCGTCTCTTCGGAAAAAAGAGTGACGTAATCCACAGCTTCAAGCGCTGCCATCATACGAAGCCGATCCTTCTCAGGTGTAATCGGCCGCGCAGGTCCTTTGATTTTCCTCACGGAGGCATCTGAATTAAGACCCACAACCAGTATTTTTCCCAAACTCTTTGCCTTTTCAAGATAAGTCACATGGCCAGCGTGCAAAATATCAAAACAACCGTTTGTGAAGACAACGGTCTTGCCAGCACGGCGGCATGCCTGGGCAATGCGTTTAAGAGATTGGCGGGATTTAATTTTCTGAGAAAACAAGATCTTCAATGACTTCTGAGAGGGCATGAAGGGCAGTGATATGAACTTCCTGAATGTGGGAAGTCTCGCTACTTTGGGCATAAAAACAATGATCAACCAAATCCTTTAAAGCTCCACCTTTGACTCCCGTAAAACCAACCGTCGTAACCCCCCTGGCTTTTGCTGCTTTGACTGCTTCGAGGACATTCTTGGAATTCCCGCCTGTGGAAAGGGCAATCAAGACATCACCCTTTTGTCCAAGCCCTTCCACCTGACGCGCAAAGATTTTTTCAAAAGCATAATCGTTTCCGATTGCGGTGAGAATCGATGTGTCCGTTGTAAGGGCAATGGCAGGAAGACTCTGGCGCTCTCTTTTGAAACGACCTATGAATTCAGCCGCGATATGCTGGGAATCAGCAGCGCTTCCCCCATTGCCGCAAAGGAGAATCTTTCGCCCTGAGCGTAATGCCCGCGCGATCAGATCGGCAATCTTTTCCAGAACCTCAAGCTGAGAAGGCGCAAAGCTCTTCGTAACCGCTTCTTGATTCTGGCGGATGATCTCCTCAAAAGTGTTTTTAATCGAAAGCGTTTTCATCCAAAAAATATCTTGGCGAGGTCGTAAAGTTCCTTGTCAACTAATTTAAGTTGTTTGACAGCATCAGCAAGAGGGACAGAGACAATTTGTCGGCCTTTCAAGCTAACCATAAACCCAAATTTTCCCTCTTTCACGAGTTCAACCGCCTTGACTCCAAATCGAGTCCCGAGGACTCGATCGAAGGCGGTGGGCGATCCTCCTCTTTGAATATGACCCAGCACTGTCACACGGGTTTCGTATCCCGTCTTCTTCTCAATGAGTTCTCCTATAACTTGGCCTATCCCTCCGAGCCTTTCGTGGCCAAAGGCGTCGAATTTCCTTTCGGCGACTTCATCACCGTCTTTGAGCGTAGTGCCCTCGGCAACGGCGACAATACTGAATGTTTTTCCTCTGGCATGACGACGTTTGATGACATCGCAAACCCATGCAATATCAACTGGGACCTCGGGAATCAAGATAAGGTCTGCTCCTCCAGCCAGGCCCGCCTCCAAGGCAATCCAACCCGCGTGACGTCCCATGATTTCAACCACCATGACGCGGTTATGGGACTCGGCAGTCGTATGGAGCCGATCGATACACTCCATAGCAATGTTAACAGCGGTATCAAAGCCAAAGGTATAATCGGTTGCTGAAAGGTCATTATCAATCGTCTTCGGAATCCCTACCACATGAAGCCCTTCCTGATAAAGCTTTTGGGCCACACCCAAGGTATCTTCTCCGCCTATCGCAATCAAGGCTTTCAAATTATGCTTACTGAAGTTACTTTTTACCTTTTCAACATCCCCCGCCTTTTTATAAGGATTGGTCCGTGAAGTACCAAGAATCGTTCCGCCTTTTGGAAGAATTCCAGAAACAGACCTTGCATCCAAAATTAAAAATTCATCCTCAATCATCCCCTTCCATCCATTGCGCAAACCCAAAACTTTCCAACCCTCAAGATGAGCACGCTTTACCACCGCGCGGATGACAGGATTAAGACCAGGACAATCACCGCCACCTGTTAAAATTCCAATCTCTTCCATCCTCGTTGCCGCTCCTTCGTTTTAAACGGTTACTGTGCCCTCTTCCATTTCCAAATGAGATTCTTCAATGCGCGAAACATCGCAATGGATTTCAAGTTTGCCATCGGGACTTAGGACTTTCTTTAACCGATCTTTGACCTCCTGCTGAACGCTCGTCAAAAGAGCTGGGACATCCCCTCCCGACCAAAGAATAAGCCTTAATTTGATTTCTACATCCCGATTATCAATCAAAATTTTGGTTTTCCATTCTTTCACCAAAGGAAATCTCTTGAGGATCCTTTTTACGACATCTTCGATCGCCGTAGTTGAAACCACTACAGGACCAGACTCACCTTGAAAAATGACAGCTTCTGCCTGTCTGCCGCGTTTAATCAGCATCTTAGCAAAAGTGAGGCCCACAAAAATAAAAAGAAGACCCACCATACCTGTCTGTATCGACCGCCAAGGATCGGTATACATCTCCTGAATCCTCAGCACAGCATCTTCCAGAGAGAGCAAACGGAGAGCCACAATCAGAAGAAGACTTCCTAAAGTCAAAAAGGCGAGCACTGAGAAGATCGTGGCAAACGCTTGTATCACTTTCATAGGTTTAAAGTTAAGCTTCTTCCTTTCGTTCTTCCAAAGCTCCTATTTTACTGGTTGTAAACTGGGTATCAATAAAATTTGTCCCCACTTTGCCCTGGCGAAAACGAGGCCTGTTCAGGATCTTCTCATGCAAAGAGATGGTGGTCTTGACAGGGCTGATGATGGTTTCCCTTAAGGCACGCTGCATTGCTGCGATCGCCTCTTGGCGATTGGGGGCATGGACAATGATTTTGGCGATCAGAGAGTCGTAATAAGGGGGAATCGTGTACCCTGGATAGACGTGGGAATCAACACGGACATTCGGACCCCCTGGCAAGAGAAGGCTTTCAATCTTTCCTGGTGAAGGGAGGAAATCATGATCGGGATCCTCTGCATTGATTCGACATTCGATGGCGTGACCTTCGAATTTTATATCAGATTGACCCCACCTGAGTTTTTCGCCTGCCGCAATCCGAATTTGCTCCTTCACAAGGTCGATTCCAGTGACCGCCTCAGTCACAGGATGTTCTACTTGGAGACGTGTATTCATTTCCATGAAGTAAAAATTATCGTCGCTGTCTACCAAAAATTCAACCGTCCCTGCATTCTCATACTGGACAGCTTTTGCCACTTTGGTCGCTGTTTCACCGATTCGTCGGCGTAATTTTTCAGTCAAACCCGTTGCGGGGCTTTCTTCAAGTAGCTTCTGATGACGCCGCTGAATCGAACAATCGCGCTCTCCGAGGTGGATGATACTCCCGAAGCGATCAGCCAATACTTGAATTTCAATGTGACGCGGTTCCATGATGAATTTTTCGATATAGACACTGCGGTTGCCGAAAGCGGCCTCGGCTTCGGCCTGGGCGGTGAGAAAGGCACTGATTAATTTGCCATCGTTATGCGCTACCTTCATTCCCTTTCCTCCCCCGCCAGCTGCAGCTTTAATGATCACGGGATAACCGAATTTCTTGGCTAAACGAAAAGCTTCATCCTGATCCTTGACCGTTTCTTTACTTCCAGGAATGATGGGAATACCCGCCTTACGCATCACGTTCCTGGCCATTGATTTGTCGCCAGCCAGACGAATGCTCTCGGGTTTGGGGCCGATAAATCGAATCTGACAGGACTCGCAAATTTCAGCAAAGTGAGCATTCTCAGCCAGAAATCCCCATCCTGGATGGATGGCCTCGACATCAGCCACTTCCGCGGCACTGATGATGGCTGGGATATTGAGATAACTTTCGCTTGAAGGCGCATTGCCAACACAGATGGCATCGTCCGCTAGTTTGACATGCAACGAATCGCGATCGGCCTTGGAATAGACAGCTACGGAATGAATCCCGAGCTCACGGCACGCCCGTATGATCCGAATAGCGACTTCCCCACGATTAGCAATCAGTATCTTATGGAACATAACGCTTTGACTTTCTCGAATCAGAGTTAAGACTTTTGAATTTTGAAGAGAGGTTGGTCAAACTCAACGGGTTGGCCATTTTCGACAAGAATATCAATAATGACACCGCCTACGTCAGATTTAATCTCATTCATGAGTTTCATCGCTTCAATGATACACAGGACATCCCCTTCTGAAATCTTCTTCCCTTTCGTCACATAGGGAGCAGCGTCTGGAGCGGGTGTGGCATAAAAGGTTCCAACCATGGGGGAGCGGACGGTAATAAGGTTAGCATCTTCCACGGTATCTCTTGCTGTCTGCTGTCCTGCTGTTGGAATCTGCGGTGTATGAGTCGAATGAAGTGATGTGCTTGGCGCTGAAAGAATCACCTGCTGGGGCACAATTTTCCCAGAAGCCTCTTTTTTCAATCGAACCTTAAGCCCTTCCTTCTCAATATCAAGTTCGCTCAGGCCATGCTCCTCCATGAGACTGATCAGTTCTCTGAGCTCTTTGAGCGTCATAGATTTCCTCCTGCTTTCTCTGCTTCATCAATGAGCATCACAGGTATCCCATCGCGAATAGGATAACGTAACCTGCAATTGGGATTTTGACAAATAATCCGATCTTTTTCCAGCTTTACCGCTTGTTTACAAGCGGGGCAAGCTAGAATCTTGAGCAATTCTTCATCAATCATGTTCAGGCCTCCTCTAGTTCTTCAACTACTCTTAAGTCATGCATTACTTCCTTCTTGAGTCCTCCCCTAAATGCAAAGATAAGTCCTGCAATCACTGACACTCCATAAAGAATGAAATCATACAACAAAGATAACGCAAAGGCTTGTTCGACTGACATAAGGGGCTTGAAAAAGAAAACGAAACCTGCTTCTCTTACACCCAGTCCACTTAGACTCGGTGCCATACTCACAAAACCAACCAAAGGCATGAGAAGAAAGAAAGGCCAAATAGAAATGGGGATTCGAATGCTCCAAGCAAGAAAAGCGCCGTCTGCAAAGAAAAGAAACTGAGCCGCCACTGAAATCAAAAGACACATCACAAGAGCTTGCTTGTGATTCCGGAAAGAACGGATGGCGTGATAGAGCTCTTTAAGTTCTTCCCGCCATTTAGCTGAGGGGATGAGAAAAGATAGGAACTTAAATTTTTTCGCAAAGTCATGGCTTAGGAAGAAAAAAAGACTGAAGATGAGGATTCCTACAGCTACGTAGACAGACCTTTCCACAACAGGATTTGTGATTTTCTGCCCATGGGCAACCAAAAGCGCGACGAGCGCAATCAGAACCAAGGTAATAAACCCAAGCAATCGGTCAAGGATCACCCCCGTAAGGGAAGCTACCTTTTTGCCTGAGTATTGGTAAGCAAAATAGGCCTTGGCTATGTCACCACCCAAAGCCGAAGGAAAAAAGAGATTAAAGAAGAAACCCAGGAAAGAGAGATAAAAGGACTGACGCAAATTCACCTTCACCTCTTGAGCCTGTAAAACAAACTGCAGCCTCCAAGCAAGGAGCACTAAGGCAAGAAAGTAAACACCAACGGCGAGAACGAACCAATTCCATTGGAGGTCATGTCTTAAAATCTGCAAGCTCTCTCCTAACTTTTCTTGGAGGATGTAGATAAGTCCGCCGAGGGCGCCAAGACTGACGACAAGACGGAAGAAAAAACCCAAACGTTTTTTCACGAGTGGGATGTCTTCTCGACAAATTTCATCTGAAGGTCTGGTAGAAGTGTTTTTAAAATCTTCTCTTCTTCTTCGGTTCGGTTGCCACGCGTCTTTTCCTCGAGCAGGATCAAGATATCAATCGTCTCCTTCGCAGCCTGAAGGTCAACGTAGCGTTCTTGGGTTTCAGGGTGCGGAACTTCACCCAAATGCATAAGGGTTTGATAACCTAAAGATGTTAGAAAAGTGGAAAAGTTAAGAGAGGATTTTGAGGTGGGCTCGCTTTTCTTGGGTTCCCCCTTTTCACGGGAAACCTCGTTTTTCCAAGATTCGTCCACCTTTTTCTGAGTAAATCGAACCTCTTTATCCATAAAAATTGTCTCCTAAAAAAAAGAGGTCCTTGGCCCGAGTGGGGAGAGATTTTAAGCCAAGAACCTCTATAGGGTGAGTGGAGACCTCGAAGGCCTCCAAGCAAAGAAACTTTATATCACAATAGGTAAACCGGGTCAACAAAATTGTTATCTTTTTTGCAGGTTATGCAGCTTGTTTGGCAGCTTGGATCCCCTTGACCTCAAAGAGGATACGTTGAATGAGCCCCTCACCAATGGATACGATTATATTTCCAAGCCCACCCTGCTGAACATTGATACCATAATCTTCAAGCTGGCCACTTAACCTGGTGACTAGACTTTGTACTTCGGAAGTGGTAGGAGAACTTCCCTTGCGTTAGGTGGGTGTTGTGAACTGAACGCCGATTCCCAATCCCCTTTTACGAGCTTCCCTGCGTCGAATAATCCCTTCCAGGTGGTATTCTTCTGGAAAGTTCCCGCTAGGATGAATCTGAACTTCTACCTTCATTCCCTCGAGCGGATCTAATTCCTCCACTACCTTCAGGGCATCAAGGTCCAAATATTCTATGAAGATACCGCTTTCACTGATATTGGTGGCAATGGCTTGCGTCACGATCGAATCCTTGCCTTTGGGTAAGAGTGTCATTTCAAGGGGGATGGCCACGTGCATACGTTTTGCACGACGTCGTTCCATTTCCACAGCAGGACCATGATGTCCAGGGAGTCGGAGATGATCTTCCTCGGTACCTAGAACTTTACCAAGGTCATCCTTATGAAACAGAAAGGGTCCAAAATCCTCCGCAACTTCCTTCTCCGTTGGACAAATCTTCATGTTATTAGGAAGATAGGTATCCTCAAGCTGATGCATCAAGACACCCGAACATCCATAGATGCCGCTCTTCTGGGGTCTCAAAAAAGCAGCGACGAGTTTTCTGATTCCTATTTCATCAAGTGATTTGATCTTTTGAACGTTTAGAATGACGCGCTGGAGGCGATGCCTTCTGATGTTTCGCTGGATTTTCCAAGCCACCTCTTGCAAACTATCGTGACTGGGGTCTCCCAACAAATCAAAAACTTTCACACTGCCAATTTCACGTGTAACAAATCGAAGTCGACTCATAACCATCCGCCGCGCCTCTTCCTTTCGCGATAGACCAAATTAAGCTTCGCGTGCATGGCAGGCCCCATATGTTCAGCAAGGAGCGATTCCCGCATCCTTCGAGGCGGAAGCCCGGCCCCCCCTTTCTTTACTGTCTTTAATCGGATCAAGAAGTCTAAAACATTACTCATTTCTTCTCCTTCATAAACTTGCTAATTCTCTCCCCGTCCTCGGGCCGTACGGAATAAAATTCCATGGCTATGCCTTGAGTGAGCCCAAAATCATCCTTTGATGCTCGAATCACTTTTCCCTCGACCTCAACCGCCTCTTTCTCTGAAAGTTCAAATCTTAATTTCAATAATTTCAGATCAAACGGATCAAGTTTTCTCCGCGCTAACTCTTCTGTTTGGCTATCTAAAAAATAGGCATAAAGGCCACCCTCGCTTAAATTGGTTACGACTGCTTCAAAAAAGAAAGACTCACCAAAATCCTCATATTCGAGTTCAAGTGGCATAGCCGTTTCTAATCGCGGAAAACTCCTTCGCTCTTGTGGAATGTCTTCTTCGGGGAATGCAAACTCTTTCTTGAAAAACTCGATGGCTTCTCTTTCCTTTTCGAAAATAGGGATCGGTTCGTTTGGATTCATATGTTCTGCAACAAAATAGGCCGAAAGGTTCTGGCCTAATATCCCTCCTTTGCCAGATCTCCTTGCAGTTTTGAGAATGACTTCGGCACCGCTATGATCGATTTTTTCTACTTCACGAAGATTAAGGAGAACGCCGCTTGGCTTATCCTGCTCAAAAACCTTGTTGAACGTCTCGTTCATTCTTCCAGGCCAGGGGTCTGCAAAGAGGCCCCGAAGCTCTAAAATCTCAACCGACCCAATTTTTCTAGTGAAAAGCTTCGGAATCATCGAGTCTTTCTTTCTCCTAGTAGGAAGTGTAG
>JACQLI010000064.1 GCA_016204125.1 Candidatus Omnitrophota bacterium | reverse complement strand
CGGTTTTACAATGGAGCGGGAGAGTCCGCCTGCGATAAGAAAGCCAGCAAATCCAGTGATTAAGAACATTAAAACCAAAGCTCCCATCGATTTTTCTAAGGCCACTCTCAAATTACCCAGAGGGAAGGCTAATTTTGCTATGTAAACCTTTTGTTGAAGAGGGGTTGTGATAGGAACAAAGGCGTTTAGTTTTTGAGTCTCTTTGTCGATTAACAGTAATGGACCTTTGCCTTGTTTGACGTCGAGCAAAGCTCTTTCGGAGGCGAGTAAATCATCGTTTGTGAAGCCGCCCCCATGTCTTTCAGAATAAAGGGTTTCGCGAGTAAGTGGATCGAGAATGAGAATTTCCGAGACTCCATGATCTTCTTTCGCTTTTTCGAGTTTGGCTCTTAAAAGATAGGTATTCTGAAGATAACTGGGATCTTCAAGGATGAGGTTAAGAAGTTCGGTCATTTTTTGGAGAGAAATGCGGCTCTGGATTTCATAGATCTTATTGAGGAAGATCAACTGATTCGTGAGCTGAATGGCCGTAAAGGTGGAGATGAGAAGAAGGAGAGGTAATATAAGTCTTAAAGCGATACGAAGGAAGAGATTAGTTTTTCTTAAACCCATCTTAACCTCCATAACGGCGAAGGGTTGAGAGAACTTGACTAAGTTTAATCATAAGCTATCATTTAATAGTAATAAAAAATAGGTTAAAACAAAAGGGTAATCTATGCGAAAAATAGCAGGAGGAATCATCCTAACAGGTGGACTCATTCTTTCTCTCGCCTTTGCCTTTAGTCTGTATGGACAATTTGCGCTCGACTATTCTCTGGAAAACCTCAAACAAGCACTCGAATCCTCTCAGGGAGAAGCACCGGCCAGCCTAGAAAGTTATCTCTACCGATCAAGTCTTGAAGGACTTGCCCTCGATGAAATAACGAAAACAGATGGCGACCTCGAAAAAGTGGTCCTTTTAGAGCATGCTGCACGTTCCCTTCGAGAAGCCATAGAGCAGTCGGGCTATACTCGTGCAGGTATTTATCTTGCAGAAGTTCTTCGTGATAAATCAGCCAAACGGGACCGGTTTTTCCAAACCGCCGATGCCGTCTATTATTTTGCCAAATCCTTCCTCAAATCAACTCAAGATTTCTGGCAATATGTGTGGCAGCGTTTTAGAGGCGCTCGTCCTATCCAACCTCTTACCGGTACGGGCGTGCTTATCCTCAGCGAAGCAGAAAAGATGGAGAAGAGCGGGAAATTTACAGAAGCGGAACGTTATTACCGGGAATTCTTGACTCGTTATCCTGAACGGCCGGAACGGGGATTTGTGTCGATTTCTCTTTCTCATCTTTTGATGAAAATGAGACGTTTCGATGAAGCTGAGAGAGTACTTAAAAGTGTCCAGAAGGAATTTCCATTGTTAAGGGAAGAGGCGCTAGCCCAGGGTCTTCGTAACCGTATAGACCAGATCCACAAGCAAGAAACTTATCTCCCAGAACTTGAGAACTGGATTAAGCAACAGCCTGAAAGAATTTTTGAAGAGGATGGCGGACTTAAATTAGCCCTGGCTTACTTGGCCACTTATCAACCCGATCGTGCGCTATCGATCTTTAAGAAATTGGAGGAAGCTCCTGACCCAAGAGTGAGAACCAAGGCTCTTTTCTATCGCGGTTGGACCCATAAATGGGAGGGAGACCTCACACAGGGAAAAGAGGTTCTCGAGTTACTGGAGAAGGAACCTCAAGTGGAACAGAAGGTGGCTATGGCCACTCAGGCAACTCTGGCCGAGGTTCATTATGAAAATAAAGAATACGATCAAGCGTTGACGAGTTATGAGGAATTATCACGAAAAACCGCAGCCCAATCATGGAAGGCTTTCTCGGAATTGGAACGAAGCAATATTTATCTTGATTTGAATGACGCAGAAGCTGCGAGAGATAGTTTGCAAAAGCTCGAGCAAGTTCTTCCGGAACTTTCCCCCGATCAAGAGATAGTGCGGAGTCGCCTTAAAGAAGCCCTTCAACGGGGTCTTCGGGTGCAAGGATTTTCTGCCCTTATGCAGGGGCAGATAGAGGTCGCCTACGAATATTTTCAGGAGTACCTCAAGAAATTTCCCAGGGACGGCCTTGTTCATAGTGGAGTGGCTTCGATTTATCTGTTGCGTGGCCTCTTAAACGAGGCGGTTGAAGAGGCTCAGACAGGCTACAATTTGGAACGTAATGGTTACACGGCTTCCATTCTGGGTTATACTTACGAACAGATGGGTAAATTGGAAGAAGCCCTTCAATATTATGATATCGCAAGTCGGATTGCCCAATCTTACGTAACAGGCAAATTCAATCTCGCTCGAATCTATGTTGTGATGGGACGGTATCAAGAAGCGAATGATCTCCTAGCCGCGTTAGAGAAAGAATCGTCTCGTGATCCTGTTACTGTCCGAGCCAAGATTCTGAACAACAGAGGTTGCACTCTATGGGCGATGGATAAGCAAGAAGAAGCTTTAGTTAAGTTCAGAGAAGCATTAAAATTAATGCCTAGTCTTTCTGAGGCGGAGAGAAACTTAAATTTGGTTTCGGGTGAGAAACCAGTCCAGGCACTCATTGAAAATCGTATCTGAAATTTGAGAACCAGAAAAAGGATCAGGTGCGAAAGAAACTGACATGGACCGTTCTGTTGACGGTCTTTTTTTTTAAGGTTCTGGGCATTGAATTTACCCAAGCTTGGGCTGAGATAACGCAGGATAGAGAAAAAGAACTCGCTATGGAGACACAAGTGCTGCTTGAAGAGAAGAAAGCCGGTGTTGAAGAAGCTGCTTCGGAGGATCAAGAAGCCTTAAGGGAAGAACTCCAAGAGATTCAGAAATCACTTCTCAGATTTCCCAAAAAGGACCGCTTCCGTTTCGGCGGTGATTTTACATACACCTATGATACCAATGCCAGTCGACGACCCGTACAGCAAGAAGAAGGGGATTCGCTTTTTACACTTCAACCCTTTGGCCAGATTGATGTAGGAGGTCGCAAGACAAAACTTAACTTTGAATTCAGACAGGGGCGGGATTACAACGCGAAAAGACCAGAAAATGACATCTTTTTTCTAGAAATGAGAGATCGATTTGCACGGAAGTTTGCCAAAAAAATCTCAGTTTCGCTCAATGACCGTTTGAGAAGACAAAGCCAGCGTGTGACTGAAATAGATACCAAGCGGGTCCAATGGGACTATTCCAATCAGGCGACTGTTACGTATCAGCTTAGCCGTAAAATGGTTGTCAATCTTGGATCCAGCTATACCCGACAGGAATTTCCTCATGAAAATTTCGACCAAAACGGAACTTACACTTATCAACTCGATCCAAGCGTTGCTTTTGACGTCACACCCAAAACCCGTGTTACACTCGGTTACAGGTGGGGTATCACTCGAGACAAAACGCAAGGGGCTGATAACACCACCCATGAAGCGCGGTTGAATTATTCCGGCAGGATAACTGGCAAGTCATCTTTAACGGCTGACGTCAGCCTTTCTGCTCAAGATCCTCATTCCGGAGGTGCATCCGAGGTCAATTCGATCACAGAAAATGTGGGCTACATTTGGCAGATTACGCCCAAAACGAGTATCCGTACTCTTTATGCTCATTCCAACCAACTAACGGAGACAGAAACGGTTACAGATACGATCCCAGTTAAGAATAGGACCTTTACACGGACCGATACACTCAGTTTCAGTGTTCGTTTTCGCGCTCATCGAAAAATCACTACAGAATTTTCCTTTGATGGGCAGCACACCCGCACAAAGACGAAAAACGGAGCCACTCCAAAGGATTTGACACGTCAGATTGTGTATCCTTTTCAAGTTGCTCTTGACCTCGATCTAACAAAATGGGCAAAGATGCGTTTGACTTATACTTTCCGGTACCAGCGGGCCGACGAAGAGCCAAGCGAAAACAGGGCACACACGTGGTTTGTGTCCACGAATATACTTGTCTAAACATTTGGGTTTTTAGGGAAAATGACGTAAAATATAGCGATTAAAAAAGGTTAGCAAAAGTGAAGGTACGTAATAGTCTAATAGCCATAAGCTGTTTCATAGCTGTAATAGGATTTCTAAGAACGGGGGAAGTTTTCGCCTTAGAGGGGGCTTCCGCAGTTCAACCCCCTGATACAGTTGGTGTTACAGATACAGCAGACGTTCCAAGTAAGACGCGCAGTAAAGAGGCGTACAAGATACAGATAGCGGATAAACTCAAGGTTAAAATATACCCGGAGGATGAGTACATTAAGGGGGGGGATGTAGAGGTGTCGAGTGAGGGAACCATATCCTTATCCCTTATTGGTAGGGTTCAGGTGGAGGGATTGAATTTGATAGAAGCTGAGAAACGTATTGTCGAAATTTTGGCTGAAGATTATTTTGTGAATCCAGTCGTCATTGTTGAGCTTGCAGATATACAGAAGAATATAAAAGCCGTTGCCATTTTGGGTCAAGTAGCGAAACCGGGTAGTTATGAATTCCCACCTGGCAAGAAGTTAACTCTTCTTCAGTTGATTTCTATGGCGGGTGGCTTCACTGATGTTGCCAATGCGAGTAAGCTTAAAGTTATTCGTAAGGAAAAAGATGGTAGTACACGTGTGATTCAAGCCAATGCGCAATCGATCATTGCGGGTAAAGAGTCCGATATTGAACTCGAACCTGATGATGTTATTCACGTTTCAGAGAGCTTTTTCTAATGGATACCGCAACCCCCTCACCCAATCCGTCTTTCGTTTATGAGGTTGAAAGCTCAGAATTTCGTAGCGACTACCGGAGGTATTTTCACCTTATCAATCGGCACATCAATCTGGTTGTTACGCTCCTTATCATGGGTGCCACTCTCGCTTCCATCTATGTATCCAGGCTTACTGACGAATACAAGGCCACGGCCCAAATTTTACTCGAAAGACCTCGAGGCACTCCAGCCACTCCTCAACCGATGATCGTGCCAGATATCTGGGAAGAAGATTATTACAACACCCAGAAAGAAATCATGTTAGGGGCTACCGTTCTCCGCCAGGTTGTAGACGAACTCAAATTGATAGACTATTTTCATGTCTCTGGAGTGGATGAGGCGGTGAACCGTTTGCTCAAGGACCATCTGGCTGTCGAACGTGTCAGAAGAAGCCGTCTTTTCAATGTCACAGCCACTTCTTCCGATCCTCAATTTTCAACAGCCCTTGCTAATTCCGTGACGCGGGCCTATATCCGTAAGAATTTTGAAGACCTTCTTTATTTCTCGAAAGAGATATTCTCTTGGGTTCCCCAAGAAGGATCCGATGTAGTTACTGTTCAAGATCCTTTTGGAGAAGTGAAACAAATTTCGCGCGAAGAACTTGTCAACACACTTCCATCTATCAGGACCGATCCAACGGTACGTGAGCTCGAACAGAAGAAAAGCGACATTGAGGTCGAACTCACCACTCTTCTCAAGCAATATCGAGAGAAGCACCCCCTTGTAGTTAAAGCGCAGTCCAACCTCACTTTTATTGAGCAGAGCCTTGAAGTAGAGAAAATGAAGGTTCTTGAAGATTTGAAGCAACAGGCCGAGGGACGGCTTCAAGTCTCCAATGCCCGAATTATCGAAGAAGCGGAGGCGCCCAAGAGCCCTTCAGGTCCTCCTCGGGTTCGTATTGTTCTCATGGCTGTTGCGGCAGAGCTCGTCGTTGTTTTCCTTCTTCTCCTGATTTGGGATTATTTCGATGACACCATTCATTCCCCCGATGACCTTGTTCAGAAGGGTATCGGAGTGCCCTTTCTCGGGCCGGTTCCTTTGATCAAAGAATTTGATTTTCCAGAGAAAGAGAGATTTCTTATTACCCATTATCATCGTCGTTCTCATGTGGCAGAATCCTTTCGATATTTAAGGGTTGCGATCAACTTTTCTGCGCCGCCCGAAACCTTAAAAACACTTGTTTTCACAAGTTCTTTACCCAACGAGGGAAAGTCATTTGTTGCTCACAATATGGCTGTATCACTTGCTCAGGACGGAAACCGTACCCTCTTCATCGATGCAGATATGAGGAAGCCTGTTGCTCACCGCGTCTACCGTATGGAAAATGTCGCAGGGCTTTCCAACTTTCTGACCAGTAACATCAGCGTCGATACGATTATTCGGGAAACATTTGTGGAGAATCTTTGGATTATGACAAGCGGTCCCGAATCTCCGAATCCTGCCGAGATTTTGAATTCCAAACGTATGAAGGATCTTCTGGAAGTGATTAGGGGACGCTTTGACCGAATCATTATCGACGCTCCTCCCTTAACAGGCATCGGAGATAGTTTGATTCTAGGAAGTATTACAACTCATGTTGTCATGGTGGTCCGTTCGGCTAAAACGGACGTCGACATCATCAAAGCATCAAAAGAACTGCTTGAGAGAGCAGGAATCCGTGTAATCGGTGCCGTCCTCAATGGTGTGGATATTGAGAAAGAGCGCTATAGTGGTTACTACAAGCATTACTATCATAGCTATAATCGTTATTACGCTCCTGAGGCTGCAGACAAGAAAGAAAAGTAGTTTCCCACCGTTTTTCTATGATATACCTTGATCACAATGCGACGACACCAGTGCTGCCAGAAGTTCTTCAGGCAATGGAGCCCTTTTGGGCAGGGCTTTATGCCAATCCCTCCAGCATTCACCAGGCAGGTGTGCAGGTAGCCCGCAAAATCAAAGAGGCGAGGCGCGAAGTTCGAGATCTTCTTGGAGCTCAGGATGAGACGGAAATTATTTTCACAAGTGGGGGAACAGAAAGTAATCATACGGCCATTCGTAGCGCTTTGGCCACTTCTGGCGGAAAACAAAGGCTTGTGACCACTGTCGTAGAACATTCATCCATTTTAAGGTTTGCCAAAACGCTCGAGAAGGAAGGTATTGAAGTCGATTATGCCCGCGTGGATTCCAAGGGGAATTTGGATGGGGATCATTTTGACTCTTTAGTGGAACAAGATGCAGCTCTTGTTTCAGTGATGATGGCCAATAATGAAACAGGTGTTTTATTTCCTATGGAAAAAATAGCCGAGCGGGTCCATTCAAAAGGAACTCTCTTTCATGTGGATGGAGTCCAAGCAGTTGGCAAAGTGCCTATTTGCTTAAAATCCTCAGGAATTGATTTTTTCTCTCTCTCTGCCCATAAATTTGGAGGCCCGAAAGGAGTCGGCGTCCTCTATGTGAGAAAAGGCACACCCTTTCATCCACTTTTTCCAGCAGGTTTCCAAGAAAGGGGGCGTCGGGCAGGGACAGAGAATGTTCCAGGTATTATAGGTCTTGGTGCGGCATGCCGCCAGATCAAGAGTTGTCTTAAGAAAGAAAATGAAGATGTGCGAACTCTTCGTGATTCTTTTGAAAGCAAGGTTTTGAAAGGTATCAGTGGCGTTCAGATAAACGGGGATCCCCTGAACCGACTGCCGAATACCTCCAATCTCG
Source organism: Candidatus Omnitrophota bacterium (assembly GCA_016204125.1). Taxonomy (GTDB): domain Bacteria; phylum Omnitrophota; class Omnitrophia; order Omnitrophales; family JACQLI01; genus JACQLI01. Next base: position 18,952 of record JACQLI010000064.1, on the reverse strand, counting down.
CATTTGAAGGGGTTGATGCCGAGGCATTGCTTATACTTTTGGATGAACAAGGGGTTTACGCCTCTTCGGGTTCCGCCTGTCTTTCGGGTGCACCCGAACCGAGTCGTGTGCTCAAGGCGATGGGTTTTTCAAATGAAAGAGCCAAAAGCTCGGTTCGTTTTAGTTTTGGCCTCCGAAATACCTCTGAGGAAGCAGATAAAGTCATAGGAATCTTGGAAAAACTGGTCAATCACTTACGCGAGATTGAATTGGAAAAACAGCACCCTCATCCTGTGGTAGAATAACCGCGTATGACAACCCTATCTAAGGAAAAAATTATAGAATCAATCCGAGTCGTAAAAGACCCCGATCTCCAGAGAGATATTGTATCTCTGGGAATGGTCAAGGAGGTCGAAATTGAAGGCGGAAAAGTTTCCGTTCATGTGGAACTTACAACCCCAGCCTGCCCTCTGAAAGACAAAATCAAACAGGATGTTCAAAATGTGGTCTCAGCGCTTGAAGGCGTTAAGGAAGTCGCAGTGCAAATGACTTCGCAAGTCCGCCGAGGTCCAAGCCTGCTACTCCAGCAGGGCACTCCTTCTGGAATCAAGAACGTTATTGCTGTAGCGAGCGGGAAAGGAGGGGTTGGTAAATCAACCGTTTGCGTGAACCTCGCCGTTGCTTTAGCTCAAACAGGGGCTTCCGTAGGTTTATTGGACGGCGATATCTATGGTCCTAATGTTCCCTTGATGTTGGGAATTCCAGCGGGCAGTAAGCCAGGTGTCTCCTCTAACGAGAAAATGATTCCTCTTCAAGCCTATGGCCTAAAGGTTATTTCCATGGGGCTCCTAGTTCCTCCCGACGCACCCATGATTTGGCGGGGGCCGATGCTCCATAGCGCGGTGACACAGTTTTTACAGAAGGTAGACTGGGGAGAGCTGGATTATCTTTTGGTTGATCTTCCTCCTGGAACAGGAGATGTTCAACTCTCTCTTGTGCAGACAGTTTCAGTGACGGGCGCTGTGATTGTGACTACCCCGCAAGAAGTTGCTCTCATGGATGTTCGAAAGGGAATCGCAATGTTTCAGAAGACAAACGTCCCCATTCTTGGAATCGTGGAGAATATGAGTTCATTCATATGTCCTCATTGCAATAAAGAGACTGCTATCTTCAGTCAAGGCGGGGGGAGAGAGACAAGTGAGAAATTAAAAGTACCCTATCTGGGGGATATCCCGATTGATCCTCGCGTCCGCGAGGGAGGAGATCAGGGAAAGCCGATCGTGACCAGCTATCCTGATTCCCCAGCCGCGAAACAATTTACTGCTGTAGCAGGGACTCTTGCTCAGCAGGTCAGCATTGTGGATATTTTAGGAGGAAATCGATGACTGATTGGGAAAGCCATAGGAGTGAATCCATAGACATTCCTTCTTACATGACTCAAGACTCACGAATGGAGGATCTTGTCCGCGAGCTCATTCATCGTCTAGGTGAAGATCCTGACCGCGAAGGTCTTTTCAAGACCCCAAAGCGAGTGATCGCCTCCCTCAAATACCTCACACATGGTTACAAACAGGATATTCATAAGATCCTAAACGGCGCGGTCTTTGAAGAAAACTATGACGAAATGGTCGTGTTGAAGGATATCGACGTCTTCAGTCTCTGCGAACACCATCTTCTCCCCTTTTACGGAAAGGCACACGTCGCCTACATCCCCAAAGGCAAGATTATTGGGCTTTCGAAGATTCCCCGTGTGGTTGAAGTTTTTGCAAGGCGCTTGCAAGTCCAGGAGAGACTGACGTCTCAAATCGCTGACTGTCTGATGAACGCCCTCAACCCTCGTGGGGTGGGAGTGGTCATCGAAGCAGTTCACCTCTGCATGGCGATGAGAGGGGTGGAGAAAAGAGACTCTTACTGCCTGACAAGTGCCATGCTCGGGAGTTTCCGCGAAAGTGAAAGGGTAAGAGGGGAATTCCTAAGCCTGATTGGGAAGAGAGCGTAAAAAAGAAACCACAGGGGTCAAATAGATGATACTTATGCCTTGGCGCTTGCCCCTTGACCCTCTATTTGCTTCTGGAGTTCTTCGACTCGCGCACGCAACTTTCGAATCTCATCGAGCATTTCAGCAGATCGTAACTGGGCTGCCACCTGTTTTCTCACCTCTTGGTAAGGTCTAGCAGGCGCACCGATCCAGACCTGTTTAGGCGGAACCTTCTTTCCTGTTGGAACGCCTGATTGAGCTCCCAAAATGGCCTGATCACCAATCTCCACGTGATCGGCAAGACCTACACGGCCGCCCATCGTGACAAAAGAACCGACCTTAGAACTTCCTGAAATACCTGTTTGGGCGGAAATGACCGTATGAGGACCAATCACAACGTTATGAGCGATTTGTACCAGATTATCAATTTTGGCCCCTCGGCAGATTCGAGTGGAACCAATAGTAGCGCGGTCGATGGCGGAGCAGGCACCAATCTCTACCTCATCTTCAATGATGACATTACCGACTTGAGGCACTTTGATTTGACCCTTTGGAGTGGGTACATATCCAAACCCGTCTGAGCCAATGACCGAACCAGAATGGATGATGCAGCGGCTTCCGACAACGGTATTCTCATAGAGCATGACGTGAGGATGAATGACGGTGTTTTCTCCGATGGCAACTTTGTGGTCCACATAGCTGTAGGCCCTGATCACTGAATGAGCGCCGACCCTCGCCTCATCGCCTATGTAGGCGAAAGACTCAATTGTCACATCGTTTCCTAGATGAGCTGAAGAGGCAATAAAGGCCTTGTCTGAAATCGTTCCTGGAAAGCCACGAGGGGGAAAGAAAAGGTTGAGAAGTTGTGCCCAAGCGAGTTTTGGATGCTCCACTTGGATCATAGGTTTCTTGGAACTCTGGATTTCTTTTGGAACGATAAGGCACGCAATTTTTGTTTCCTCAAGTTCGGCTAAACGTTTTGGATCTTCGAGGAAGGCCACATGGTTCGGCAAAGGCGTATCTGCGCTTGTGACGCCAAAAATAAGCGCTTTTCCATCACCTATGACCTTGCCTTGAACCAGTTGGGCAATCTCAGCAACGGTTTTTTGCATAACGGTGGCAGTATAACATAGGATTAGGAACGAGGTCTATGAACCTGGATCTTTGCGCGAGTTGCGAGTTCAAGCATCCACTTCTTAAGATCCTCCTCGCTAGGTCCAAGTTCTTTACGGACTTCTTCGATGAGCTTACGGATTCGAATTTGTTCACGGACTTGACTTTCAAATTCAGGAGGTTCTTCACGAAGAGTATTCCGAACCCACTGAGCATATTGGTCATGGGTAAAGGGCATATTTCCTTCTTTATCCGAAAGAAGTCTCGCGATCTCATCCCTCGTTTCATCATCCAATACCTGGATTTTCCGTTGGCTGGCTTCATGAGAAAGAATCAGGAATTGCCAGGTTTGGGCCTCGATCTCGTCCGCTGTTGGAGGCTCTTTACCTTCTTCGGGGCGGGGCTGGAAAATCTGGACGGCTCTATTGGCAAGAAGATATTCCCTAAAGGAAACCTCCTTTCCGAAAATGCGTCCTGGCGCACGAGTGGATTGATCAAACTGGAGACTTACCGCGTAACCACCCCAGGCGACGAAGGCGATCACAACCGCCCAGACAATCGACTTGGTATTCTTCCGTAGAAATTTAAGCACAGTTTGAGATTATTTAATAAGGAGGATCGGCGTGAGTCCTCCTCGGCGCGCCACGTTCACAACCGTTCTTTCAGACATGCGACCCACGATACCGAGGCCCTTCTCAGTTGCAAAAAAACCCGAAACCACATAAAGATTCTTTTCCTTTGTTTTTCTTCCATCAGGCCGAAAAAAACGTTTGGTCCGAAGCCTGCCGAGTTGTTGAATGACCCAATCCCCAGGTTCTTTTAAGGAAGATTCAATCTTTTTTCTCCAGACAGAACGAGGTACGCCTTGGCCAAACATGACTCCCTTCCCACCATACAGCCGATTGGGTTTGAGGACAAGCTCAGACTGATGTTTCAAAACAAAGGGGATAAGATCCATAACCTTTCCAGAAGGACCCGTTGTTTTTATTTCTCTCAGGAGCCGAGTCCACAGGATATGACGTTTGAAAAGTTCTCGTTCCCTAGAGCTAAAATAAGACGCATAAATCGGGTTGGTGAAGACTTCGAATGCACTCTTGTGATCAAACTCTCCTGCAAGTGATGAAACTACCTGACCACGTTTGAAAGCCAAGCGTAACGCTTCAAGATTGTGTCCCTTTTCTTCCAGCATGCAAAGTTCAGAAAGGGTTGTATCTCTATAGATAACATCGATCTTCTTCCCCTTGGCGTAGACTTCATCCTGTTTTAATCTAAAATTGGTTGGCTCCGTAACGATCGTTTCGTAACCCCATTTCTGGAAACGAGTTGCGATATACACAAACTCAATGAAATTGGAGCCACTCGCTTTTTCCATGGCCAGGGCAATGACACCGCTACGGCGTCTGAGCTTCCTTCGTTGAGAAAGCAGAATGCCGAGAAGGAGCCTTCTCATATCGGGTAGAGGAGTAGGACGAAAGCTTGGGTCAAGCCTCCCAAGTTCAGGCACGATTGTTTGAAGTGTCACGTCCGCGCAAGCGGGACCGTACCAGAGTCCTCCCACACCAACTCCGTTCACTTCAAAAAAAGAAGACCCTTCTTTCCAATCTTCGTCTCCGAAAGTTGTATTGGCATCCCAGCGGCTTACGATTTGACCAGGGTTGTATTCTGGTGATTCGAGCATGGAGAGCCAATCGAGCTCTTGAGGGGCAAAAGGAAAGAGTTCTGGGAGCGAAGGGACTTCGAAATAGAGACGTGACAGTTTCTGAAACGCTTCATCCAGGGTAAGTATGGTTTGCCAGAGAATCTTCAGTTTCCTCGAGTCGATAACACGTGGGCGAAGCGTAAGTGTAATGGGAGTAGTCTTTCCCCCTTCATCGGTGTAAGTTAGGCCATGGGAATAAACAAGCTTACTGACCTCACGACCCAGACGGTTTATCGTAACCTTGGGAAGCTTGCGGAAGAGGCTATGAACCGAATTTCGAGAATGATAATTGTAATGTTTCCTCGTCATTGTCGGGGGAGTTTACCTTATTTGAGTATCGGCGGCAAGCGTCCGTTATATAGGCTATGAAAGAGCTTTTATCACGTCTCCAACACAAGATGGAGAGTGTCGACTGCGAGCACGCTGATCTTCGTTACGTCGAGTCGGAGAGGGTCCGTATTCGTAGCAAGAACGGTATTGTGGACGAAATCAAGGAGACGACGTCTCGAGGGATCGGATTCAGAGTTTTAAAATCGGGCACCTTTGGTTTTTCCTCAACAGGTGATCTTTCTGAGAAATCGCTCTTTATCCATCTAAAACAAGCTCAGGAAATGGCAGAGCGTTTTTCAAAAATCAGGCATACAGAAGTTAGACTTGTTCCACTCAAACCCGTGAAAGACCAATGGGCAACTCCGATTCAGAAAGATCCATGGAAATTGTCTCTCGATGAATGGGTTGCTCCTCTGATTGAAGCTGAGACAAAACTCAAGTCCCATTCATGGATAGATTCTGCTTCTGGAGTCCTCGATTTCACGCGCAAGAGGGTGACATTCATTTCAAAAGAGGGGAGTTGGATCGAGCAAGTTCTTTATCGAACAGGGGGATGGCTTTATGGAGAAAGCTGGATTGCGGGCGAGAAAGTGAGAAGGAGCTGGCCTGGTCCGAGCGGTCTATTCTTGGCGCAAGGGTATGAGGCGATCGAGAGTTTTAAATTTATGGAGGAGGGAGAGCGACTCGCGGAGGAGCTTAAAGAGCTACAAAAAAGTCCAGAAGCACCGACAGGGACTTTTGATCTGATCCTTAAGGGTTCCATCTTGGCGCTTCAAATTCATGAGACTTTTGGTCATGCCTCTGAATCGGATCGGGTTTATGGCTACGAAGATAATTACGGCGGAAGAACATTTCTGAACCCAGGTCTTCTGGGGGGATTTCCCGTCGCCTCGCCCATCGTGAATTTGGCGAGCCACTCAGGAATGGAGTTAGGACCTGGTGCAGGAAGTTTTGCCTATGACGATGAAGGTGTACCATCCAAGAGATTGGATATTATTCAGAAGGGTATTTTTACAGGTTATCAGACCAGCCGAGAGACAGCCTTCTTCTTAAACCAGCCTGAGTCGAGCGCCAATATGGTGGCACAGGACTGGCCGCATTATCCGATCATTCGGATGACGAACGTGAGCCTCCTACCTCACAAGGGAATGCTTGATCAAATCATTTCCGATACAGAAAAGGGCTTTCTTCTGGATAACGAACTCAGTTGGTCCATTGACCAAATGAGGCTCGATTTTCAAATCGGAGGAGAGGTGGGATACCGAATCGAAAAGGGAAAAATTATAGGACTTGTCCGCTTTCCTTTTTATCACGGAAACACCCTCGACTTTTGGCGTTCCTGTGATCGAGTGGCTGGTCCTGAGGAATGGCGCTTGTGGGGTTTTCCCGATTGTGGAAAAGGTGGGCCTTATCAAGAAGCCTTTACAGGCCACGGTCTAAGTCCTGCGCGTTTTCAAAATGTCCCCTTTGGTAGAGAGTAAGAGCGAGAAATGAAAGTAGAGGAAGTAAATAAATTCGCTGGTAGGGTATTTAAACTAGCAGGCAAATTTCCGCTCCAAGTCTTCATTCGAATCAAAAAAGGGATTTTGGTTCGTTTTGCCAATAATGGTGTTCATCAAAACGGCTTTCAGGATCTTTTTTCCTACACCGTTCGGGCCCTGACCCAAGACGGTCCCGTTTACCTGGAATCGAATGATGTTTCAGACGCTGGAATTCGAAATATTCTTGATCGGGTCCATCTTTTAGCCAGGCATTCCGAACCGTTACCTAAACTGAAAAAAAGATCGTACGTACAAAAAAAAGAATACTTTCCACTTCAAGTCAGCAAAACTCCTGAAATGGCGAGCCGAGCGATTGCAGAAGGTCTCAGCCTTATTCGTCGTCAACAAGCAAGCGCGAATGGCTATTATTCTGCGTACGAGCGTTTCTTTTATCTGGCAAATTCGGAAGGACTTGAGCTTTCCCATCAAGCTGCAGCCGTAAGGTTTGGAGTTACCATTACCAAAGGAGCAGGGAAGGGATACCTCAGTTTTTTTCATCCTGACCCTAAGAAGCTGAAAGTAACGCCTATTGTCGGAGAGGCTATGAATCTCGCCGAAGACGCATCTCATGATGAAATTTTACTCACGCCAGGTGAGTATGAGTGCGTTTTTTCTCCCAGGGCTTTTCTTGAATTAATCGATCCTTTAAGGCGGCATTTCGATGCCCGCCTGACTCAAGATGGGAAAAGTGTTTTTACAGGAGCCCTTGGAAAGAAGATTTTCTCGGAAGCGTTCACGCTGGAAGAAAATATAGAACACCCGAGACAGTTTGGTGTTCCTTTCGATGCCGAGGGGAGTCCTAGAAGGAGAGTTACGCTAATTAATAAAGGAACGCTTAAAGAACTCCTTGCGGAAGGTCATAGCACGAGGAGTCTTTCCGAGCATCCTTTTAATCCCCAGAATTTGATAGTCAAAGAGGGTAATCTTTCTCAGAAGGCGATTTTTAAAAAGATCAAGCGGGGCATTTTTATCAATAAGATTTGGTATCATACTCTGGTAAAGGAATCCTCGATGGAAGTCACTGGACTGGCCACTGCGGGGAGTATCTACATTGAGGATGGAAGTATTCGTGGGCGAGTGATTCACCTCCGCTATCACGATTCGCTTTTTTCGATCTTACGATCCGTTGTGGGGACATCCAAAGAGCAAATCCTTCTCAAGGATGGAGAAATGGGCGCTGCACTCTTTCCTTACATTTGGGTTTCTCGACTCAAGGTGGTCTAGATTTATGAAAGTAGAGCATGACAAAAAAAAGCAGAAGTTTTGGATCAAGCTGGATTCCTACGAAGCGGTCTTGATGTACGCCAAGAAGGGAAAGAGGCTCGACTTTTACCACATCTACGTTCCCGATCCCTTCCGAAACCAAGGCCTCGCAGCCCGAATCCTCATTACAGCCTTTAAATATGCCAAGAAGGAAGGGTATCGAGTCATCCCTTCCTGTCCCTTTATAGCGGGTGATTTTCTGCCCCGCTTTCCGAAATACCAGGATTTGGTGGAAAAAGGTGAGTTTCCTTTTGCCTCTTAGAACCCTACGAAAGATTTGGAGGAGACAGGCCGATAATCAGCTCGGAGGATTTCTTCTAGGGTGAGCAAATCTCTGACGGAACCCGTCTCTATATTTGATAAGGCTAGCGTCCCGCTTCAGTGGGATGTTGAGTCAAGAAGACGCGCCCTTTTTCCAAAGGCCGCTGACGCTGAGTGGAACGATTGGCGTTGGCATCTTCGCCAGGCCGTAACGTCCCTTGAAGCCGTGATGGCCTACAGCCGCTTTCCCGAATCAGAACGAGATGCCCTGGCTCGTGTCGTTGAAAAATATCCTGTCATCATTCCTCCTTACTATCTCTGTCTGATTGATTTTAACGATCAAAAAGATCCCATAAGGCTTCAATCATTTCCTCTGCACGAAGAGATCGGATTTAAAGATGTTGGGCAACCCGATCCCCTCGAAGAGGAAGAGGATATGGTTGTTCCAGGTCTTGTGCACCGTTATCCCGATCGAGTCCTCATGCAAGTGACCAATCTCTGTCCCATGAACTGTCGTCACTGCACACGGAAAAGAGAGTGGGAAGAAGGGGCTTGGACTCGGACCGAAGCTGAAATTGATCGAATGATAGATTATTTAAACAAGACTCCTCAGGTTCGGGACGTGCTGATTTCAGGAGGCGACCCTCTCATCCTTTCAACACCCAAGCTTGAAAAGATATTGGCAAAACTCAGGGCCATTCCTCACATTGAAATCATACGACTCGGGACCCGCTTTCCCGTGGTGCTTCCGCAAAGAATCGATGACGAGTTCGTCCAGATGCTTTCTCGTTACCGTCCCCTCTGGATCAACACCCATTTCAATCATCCACGAGAGATCACGCGCGAAGCGGCTTTAGCCTGTGATAAGCTCGAGCGGGCTGGAATACCGATGAATAATCAAAGCGTTCTTCTTCGGGGAGTCAACGATACCCTTGAAGTTATGCGTACACTTTGTCACGGCTTACTTAAGATAGGAGTTCGGCCGTATTATCTTTATCAGTGCGACCCCGTGAAAGGGACAGAGCACCTTCGTACTTCCATTTGGAAGGGAATTGAAATCATCGAAGGATTAAGGGGGCACACCACTGGATTTGCCGTTCCCCAGTTTGTCATTGATGCCCCTGGCGGGGGAGGGAAAATTCCGATTAGCCCCAACTATCTTCTTGCCGAAACCCCTGATGGAGTGATCCTCAGAAATTACGAAGGGCTTATCTTTGAATACAAAAATCCTGTCCGTGGCGAGAAGGAAGAGGAGCTTCGTGTCAGGGAGCGTTCCTTTTATTCGAGCGAAAGACTGACCAGGCGAGAGAAATACCACCCTGGTCAGCCCAAGCCTCAGTCTGAAAAGCGTTACCACGGACAGCGCGATTGGATTTGATCTAAAAAGTGCGTATCGGAATTACCTACAATTTAAAAAATGATGCCCCTCCTTCTTCCGCCGCAAAACTCTGTGAAGACGCAAGCGAAGAATGGGACTGCCCCGAGACCATTCACGCTATCAAAGATGTCTTGGTGAGCGAGGGCCACGAGGTTTTTCTATTAGGCGGCGATCTAGGAGTCATCGACAAAATAAGGGAGAATCGAGTCGAATTCGTTTTCAATATCACTGAAGGATACAGCGGCCGTAACCGTGAGGCCCACATTCCAGCCCTCCTCGAACTTCTCGGGATTCCGTATTCAGGATCCGATCCCCTCGGGCTAGCCATTACCCTCGACAAGTCCTTAACTAAAAGAATAGCCATTTCACTTGGGATCCCGACTCCAGATTTTTGGATGATCAATGAGATATCCGAGACCAATAACATCCCCGATCGATTTCCTCTATTTGCGAAACCCCTCTGGGAAGGCTCGTCGAAGGGAATCAGACGGTCATCGTTAGTGGAAAGCCGCTTGGCTCTTAAAAGGGAGACGGGAAGACTACTTAAGCATTACCCTGACGTTCCTGTTTTGGTCGAAGAATACATTCCTGGAAAAGAGTTGACGGCTGGGGTTCTCGGGAATAATCCACCCGAAGTGCTGGGTGTGATGGAAATTCGCTTCAGAGATAGGGCCAGAAAGGATTTTTGTTATTCCTTGGAAGTAAAACGAAACTGGAAAGAAGAAGTAGAATATCTTTACCCTGCGCCTATCGATAAGTTGACCGAGAAGAATATCAGCGAATCCGTTCTCAGACTTTTTAACGCCTTGCGTCTCAGGGACTTGGCGCGTTTTGATTTCCGCCTGAGTCCTGAGGGACGGTTCTATTTCTTGGAGGTAAACCCCTTGCCTGGACTTTCCCCTGAATCAGGAGATCTCGTAATCTTATCTCAAAGAAAGGGCTGGAGTTACGATGAACTCATCCGTAAAATTACACAGACCGCTTTATCACGGTATGCCAACTTAAGAGAACATCAAAGCAAGCCGAAGAATATATCGGTTTAACTACCCAACACAAAAGGATTATGAAAAAAACGTTTTTTATTATCACAACGCTTTTCACATTTTCTCTCCTTGCAGGGTGCGCTACACGGCCAAGCACGAAGTCGACCTATGCTTATCGACCCCTTATTCAACCAGGAAGTGGTATCACGCATACATTGGTGAAAGGGGAAACCATTTGGCGTTTGGCTGAGACTTACGGTGTCAGCGCCAACTCCATCCTCAAAGCCAATCGCATCGCGAATCCTTCAGACTTAAAGGTTGGCACTCGCATTTTTATTCCTGGAGTAGGACAATCTGTCCGCGTTCGGCCTTATCTCCCCGATTCCAATAAATGGAAGTACATCATTATCCATCACAGTGCAACCGAAGTGGGGAACGCAGAACTTTTTGACAAAGGGCATAGAAGACGCGGATTTTGGAATGGTCTGGGTTACCATTTTGTGATTGATAATGATGCCACAAGAGATGGACAGATCGAAACAGGGCATAGATGGAATCACCAGACGGACGGCGCTCATTGCAATACGATGGATATGAATAAGAAAGCGATCGGAATTTGTCTCGTTGGTAATTTTGATAAGGACCAAGTTTCTTCTCAACAAATGGCATCTCTTGTTTGGCTCGTACGCCAGCTTCAGATCAAATACCACATTCCTTCCAAGCGTGTGTTGCAGCACCGCGAAGTGCCTGGTAAGAATGGTACCCATTGCCCGGGCTTGAGATTTCCTTGGAAAGAATTCAGACGCCAGACCGTTTAAAATTTTGATAGCCTTCATTACTGGGGCAAGCGGTTTCATTGGCAGTCACCTCGCCGAAGCTCTTCTCAAACAAGGTTTTGTAGTCCGAGCCCTCGTCCGAAAAACAACCAATCTCAGGTGGCTTAAGGGTCTTCCTGTTGAGCTGGTTTTTGGAGATCTTAGAAAGGGTGAGCTGCCACGCGAGGCCCTTAAAGGAATTGATTATGCGTTCCATCTCGCTGGAGCCATTCAGGCTTCCTCAAAAGAAGCTTACTTCCAAGTCAATACAGAGGGTACGCGTCGCCTCCTCGAAGCATTGGTTCAGGACAAGGTCTCGCTTCGCAAATTTATCTTAGTCAGTTCACAAGCAGCAGGCGGCCCAGGGATTGAGGGGAGGGCGGTTTGTGAAGACGATCCTCCGCATCCCGTTTCCTTTTACGGGCAAAGTAAACTTGAAGCAGAAAAAGTAGTCCTCCATTTTTCCAGACAAATTCCTTCCGTCATTCTTCGGCCGCCGATTATTTATGGTCCAAGGGAAACAAAAATGTTTGCCGCTTTCCGAATGATGAAATACGGGTTCGCCTTAGCCGCTGGCTCCCAATCAAAACTTGTCAGCCTTTGCTACGTATCTGATTTAGTAGACGCTATCCTTAAGGCTGCCTTTCAAGCTACGTCCAGCGGAAGGGTCTACAATGTAGTGGGCGAGAGATCTCCTGAGTGGACTCAGTTTATCAACGCTATCAGTAAAGCCTTCAATCGACGTTACCTTCTTCTTCGCATACCACAGCCCGTTTTGTATTTATTAGGCATCTTTACAAGACAAAGAGTGAGAGAGTTTATACAAAGTTCATGGGTGATTGATGGTACTCGGATTAGGGAGGAGTTAAAATGGCACGAGAAGGTGAGTCTTGAGGAAGGAATCAAACAGACGGCTGAGTGGTACCAGAAGGAGGGGTGGCTTTGAGGTCCTCTTCAGTTTTTGGCTCTAGATTCAGCTCTTTGAAATAAACCGTACCCTTCTTATGTTCTCCTGCCTTTTCATTTGAGAAAACAAGCGTCATTTCCGAAATAGGCGTAGGTTTGGTTACAGTGAGCGGAAACTGAAAGTCTTGCCAAGTTGCTTTGAGGTCTCTTGGCGTAAAAAGTCTTGTAATCCCTTCCTTGGTTTTCAGTTCAACTCGAAAACTTTCAGGAAAACCCTCATCTGCATCACCGCGGGCCTGGAAGCTTAGTGACTTAAATTGAAAGAGATCAAGGTCGCGGATTTTGATGTAGACACCCACCACAACACCGACCGGGAAGACATCATAGTCTACTTTGAGATGGACTTTGCCGGTCGTTTCGTCTTTGATGAATTCCCTTTCCGCAAAACCAAATTGGGGTGTGTAAAAAGTGCCATGGTCGAAGACAAACTGGAAAAGAGTCCCCGCTTCTTTTGAAAGATCGAGCTGGCGCGCCTCAAGGAAAGCGCTCTTGCCGATCAATTCATAAGCCTCTTTGAGTTGATCCCATTCTTGACGGGTAATTCGGATCGGTATCGTGGGAGCGCCCCTGCCTTTTACTCCTGTTCTCTCAAGTCCGCGGACTGTCACGGATTTTCGCGCTTTGATGGAACGGACTTCAACAATTCCGCGAAGGACGCCGACCGTCGCTTCTTGCTTTTCTGGATTCGACTCTACTTGGAATTCAGTCCCGCGCACGGCGGCCACCAAAACCGGCGTCAAGACTTCCAACTTTCGGTTCTGGAATTTCTTTTGCGTAGAGCCGATCAACCTCCCTCTCAAAAGGTGAAGTCGGAAGGTGAGTTCCTTTTCTAAAAATTTTGGCCCCCGGCCCTCAAGTTGAGAATTTTTTTTAAGACGAAGCTGAATCTGATCAGGGATTTGGAGATCAACCTCTCCCTTTTCCCCAGTTCTGATTTTTTCGCGTAGACCGAGGGTTTTACCTCTGGTAAGAGGAATCCACCTCTTCTGGGATGGAGAGTAGATTTCAGCTGACCCCAGGAAGTTTTTGATTTCAAAAGGAATGGTTTCCTTAGGCTTGAGAAGAAAGAAGGGAAGAGATGCGAGGATACCCAAGAGAAGAATGACCCCAATCAAAAGTCCCCATCTGGGTCTTGTGTCCTCGATTTGCATCGGTTCTCATCGTATAATAAACAGCAAAATATGTCTACTGACGCTTGCTGTCATCAGGAGAAAAAATGGTACCAGAAGAGGACATGGTGGATTGTCGGAGCCTCTCTCCTTCTCGGCCTTGTTTCAAGTCAGATCCCCTTATTTAAGTCTTTTTCAGTCGCCTTCTGGGGATATCTACGAATCATTGGTTGGGCGATAGGTGTCGGGATTCTCTTGGGAGGCTTGATCGATCACTTCGTTCCGAAGGAGTACATATCAAAGTTTCTTTCCCAGCCGAAGAAAAGAACCGTGTTTTACGCAACAGGCTTGGGGCTTATTGCCAGTACTTGCAGTCATGGAGTATTGGCTTTATCTATGGAACTTCACAAGAAAGGGGCTTCAGGGCCTGCTGTCATCAGTTTTCTTTTGGCCAGCCCCTGGTCCAATTTTCCAGTTACGCTCCTTTTGATCAGCCTTTTCGGATGGAAGGGAATTCTTATCATCCTAGCTGCATTCATCATCGCTTTAATTACTGGATTCATTTTCCAGTGGCTTGATAAAAAAGGGTGGATTGAGAGAAATCCTTATACAAGTTCAGATACCTCCTCTTTTAGTATTCGCGAAGATTTCAGGGGTCGAATCAACGGTTACCGACCAACCTTTGCTCAGCTCCAAAAAGATTTAAAGGGGATCGGCAGGGGTATCCTTGAGCTTTCTGAGATGGTTTTGGGTTGGGTGATTTTGGGTGTGTTCTTGGCAAGCCTCGCTCAGGCTTACATACCGAGCCATATCTTTCAAAACTATTTGGGACCCAATTTGATGGGGCTGGTCGTTACGCTTGTCTTTGCGACCATCCTTGAAGTTTGTTCGGAGGGTACGGCACCTCTAGCCTTTGAAATTTACCGTCAGACCCAGGCGCTTGGGAACAGCTTTGTTTTCCTATGTGCAGGCGTGGTAACGGATTACATGGAAATCGGGCTGGTATGGAAGAATCTAGGAAGGAAGACGGCGCTATGGATGATAGCCATAGGTGTGCCTCAAGTTCTCATCTGGGGGTATCTTTTCAACCTCTTTTTCTGAAATATATGTTATAATTCCACCGAAATGCAGGCAAATAATACTCTCAAAGCTCAAGGTTTTAAACGAATGCCCATTACGTATCAGATTGGGTGGGACAAGTGTGTGTCCTATCACGTCAGTCTTACCGCCTGCGTGAGACGAGGTAATGGGCTGCAGGAGATGAACCTAGCGGAATAAAAATTTAACGGATTCATCGAAGAAACTAAAGCCCATTGCCGAAAATCGGTAATGGGCTTTTTTATTTGCCATCGAAGAGGAGGTGATTGCAATGGCAAATGTAACACAGGCAGGAAAAGGACCGAGGTTTTGGTTTGCAAGTTCAAAAAGGAGGGAGACTAAACATCCTGTGAGGCTTTCAGCGCTCTTGGCGCTTAAGGAAGTTCTCACGCGGGAGAAGTATGAAGAGTGCCGAGAGATCATTGCCATTGCAAAGGAATTCGGCGCTGAGGAGCAGGAGATCTACTATCTCCTTGAGGATCCCCGCCGCAACCCTTAAAATGCGGGCATGTCTATTCTGGTCATCAAACATGTTCCACACGAGGGGTTGGGCCTTCTAGAAAGCATTTTCGAAGAGGAAGGGGTGTCTTATCGGTATCTCAATGCTTATGAGACACCCTTTCCTTCCTTTGATCTTTCCAAAGCTTCAGCGCTCGTTGTGCTTGGCGGACCCATGGGGGTCTACGAAGCTGACAAATATCCTTTTCTTACCAGAGTAATCGAAATACTCAAGGAAAGTATGCGTCAAAAGATTCCAACTCTAGGAATCTGTCTCGGCTCGCAACTACTAGCGAGTGCGGGGGGAGCGAGAGTCTTCAAAGGCCCTCGCAAGGAAATTGGTTGGTTTCCTATTCAGGCAAAATCCGTGGCCCGCAAAGACCCGCTTTTGAGACACTGCCTGTCCGAAGCCATGGTTTTTCACTGGCATGGCGACACGTTTGATCTTCCACGGGGGAGCGTTCACTTGGCTTCCTCAGAAAGGTATCCGCACCAGGCTTTCCGAATCGGAGATTCGGCCTGGGGATTTCAGTTTCACTTAGAGATGACAGAAGCGATGATTAAAGATTGGGTTGAAATCGCGGAAGAAAAATCGAAAAATCCAAGTCCTGATTGGAATGCTTGTGAAATTCTAACTCAGACCCCTTGTTTTCTTCCTGAGATGGAGACTTTGGCCCGTAAAGTTTTTGGGGAGTTTGCTTCACTTGCTAAAAGGGCAGTAACCCGCTGAAGGTCTTCTTCGGTATCGACGCCGATCGTATCAAAAGGCGTTTGGGCCACAAAAATAGGGATTCCATTTTCAAGTAACCTCAACTGCTCTAGCTTCTCACTCTGCTCAAGGGAGGAGGGGGGAAGTTTGTGAAACTTCTCGAGCGCCTCGGCTCTATAGGCATAAAAGCCGAGGTGTTTGTAGATCGGAAATTGGCCAGCGCCTTCGCGGTCATAAGGAATAATCGATCTCGAAAAATAAAGCGCCCACCCACGGGAATCCGTTACCACTTTAACCACATTGGGATTTTTTGCAGCTTCGGGAGAAATTTTGGTTTTAAGAGTTGAAACCCGAATCTCTTTTTGGGTTCGAAACGGTTTCAGCAAAGTCTCAAGAAGTTCAGGCCGAACAAGGGGTTCATCACCTTGAATGTTCACATAAATATCCGCAGGCTTTTTTTGCATCACTTCATAGAGCCGATCTGTCCCTGAGGCGTGTTTAGGCGAAGTCATCAAGACAGGAACGTTTCTTTCTTGGCAAGCAGTCCTCACTTCTTCTGAATCCGTAGCCACCCAAAGTTCATCGAAAAGGGGAGAACGGCTAGCTCTTGAGTAGACCTGTTCGACAAGAATTTTCCCGTGGATTTCACGTAGGACCTTTCGTGGAAGCCTTTGTGAGCCGAGACGTGCTGGGATGACCCCGATGATATGGAGATTTTCCTCTTTTTTAGCCATAAGAACGAGTCATCTTATCCCAAATCATCTCATCTCTCAAGGGTCGTGAAGGTAAAGCTCTTTTTTGACGTTAATCCCTAGGTAGAGGTTAATGGAGTATAATTTATAAGGCATGCAAACCTTGACCAAAGAAAAGGTAAACGAAGAAGCGCTTAAGGCCCTTGAGGTCGCAGAAGAGGCTCGGGAAAAGGAATGGGTTTACCCGAGCTTTGTGGCCGAACTTTTTCAAGGAAGGCTAAGGTGGGATCTTATCCTTCCTTTTCCTGAACAGAGCGAAGAAGACAGGAGAATTGGCGATGAGTTTCTTGCCAAAGTCGAGAAATTCCTTAAAGCAAATATTGATCCTGACGAGGTAGATCGGACAGGCGAGATTCCTCCTCACGCAATCAAGGGACTTGCCGAACTTGGCTGTTTTGCTCTTAAAATTCCTAAAGAATACGGCGGCATGGGTTTTTCGCAGGTTAATTACAACCGAATTCTCCAACTGGTAGGCGGTTACTGCGCCTCAACAGGGGTTTGGCTTTCAGCTCATCAGAGTATCGGCGTTCCTCAGCCCTTGATTCTTTTTGGAACTGAAGAGCAGAAAAGAAAATACCTTCCTCGATTCAGAAAAGGGGACATCTCCGCTTTTGCCCTGACAGAACCCGATGTCGGATCCGATCCAGCAAAGATGAAAACAACAGCCGCACCCATTGAAGGCGGGTCTTATTATCTCTTAAATGGAGAAAAACTCTGGTGTACCAACGGCCCTGTAGCGAACGTTATGGTGGTTATGGCACAAACACCTCCCAAGGTTGTTAAGGGAAAGGAGAAGAAACAGATTACAGCCTTCATTGTAGAAAAGACCATGCCAGGTGTTGAGGTTGTGCATAGATGCCAATTCATGGGTCTGCATGGAATTCAAAATGGGCTTCTCCGATTCAAAAATGTCAAAGTCCCGCGCGAAAATATCCTTTGGAAAGAAGGTTATGGTCTCAAGCTTGCCCTCGTTACTCTCAACACAGGCCGTCTTACGATGCCTGCTGGAGTTACAGGAGGAGCCAAGTGGTGTTTATCGATTGTCCGTCAGTGGGCGAACGAAAGAGAGCAGTGGGGCGGACCGATCGGAAAGCATGAGGCTGTCGCTACCAAAATCGCGGCTATGGCAGCTACCACTTATGCGATGGAATCGATGCATTTGGTCACGGCGGCAATGGCGGACAGCAAAAAGACGGATATACGTCTTGAAGCAGCGATGGCGAAACTTTTCTGCACCGAGGCAAGTTGGCGGATTATTGACGGCACCATCCAAATTCGCGGTGGTCGGGGGTATGAAACGGCAGCATCCCTTAAGGCAAGAGGGGAAAAGCCGTGGGGAGTCGAAAGGCTGATGCGCGATGCGAGAATCAATACGATCATTGAAGGGACAAGCCAGATCATGCGGCTTTTTATTGCGCGCGAAGCCCTCGATTCTCACGTACAAAAAATCTTTCCCATCCTTGATCCCAAGAAACCACTCTTTACAAGATTGGTACTGGCGCTCAAAGCGGCTGGCTATTATGCTACGTGGTATCCCAGTCAATGGATTCATGGTAATGGAGTGCCGAAAGGGGCTTCTATTCCAGCGGCACTCAAACCTCACATGAATTATGTGGACCAAACAGCTCATCGACTGGCGAGAGAGCTTTTCTTGGCCATGGCGATCCATCAACAGGGACTTGAGAAGAGGCAGCAGTTGCTTACCCGCATCGTCAACATTGGTACGGCACTTTTCGCAATGGCCATCACCTGTTCTCGTACCCTTTCCCTTCTATCCAAGAATCCTTCTGACTCGAGTGCTATGGAGCTTGCGGATCTCTTCTGCAGGCAGTCGAAAGGGAGGATCGAAAGACAGTTCCACTCCCTCTTTAAAAATGATGATCGCTTCGCCTATCGAGTGGCGCAAGAAACGCTGAAGGGAAAGTATCGCTGGCTTGAAAAGGGAATCATAGAACCTCTCTAAAGTTTGAATAAACCTACCCTTATTTATGACGGCGACTGTAACTTCTGTCGCCGATGGATCAACCGCTGGCAATCCTTAACAGGCGCTCAGATTGACTACGCTCCTTTCCAGTTTGTAGCAGACCGCTTTCCTCAAATCTCCCAAGAAGATTTTCGTAAGTCAGTTCAATTTGTCGAACTCGACGGCCAGATCTACAGCGGAGCAGAGGCGGTATTTCGTACCCTGGCTTACACAAAGGGGAGACGTTGGTTGATTGGATGCTATCGAAACCTTCCTGGATTTCGTCTTATCACAGAGTGGTTCTATAATCTCGTAGCGAGAAATCGAATTCTGTTTTCTCAATTAACGCGGCTTCTTTGGGGAGACGACCTGAGCCCGCCGACTTATTACAAATCAAGCGCAGCATTTATTCGAATCCTTGGCATCGCTTATCTGGTGGCCTTTGTCTCTTTGTGGAGTCAACTCACTGGCCTGATAGGAAGCAGCGGAATCTTACCCGCCTCAGAGTTTCTAACGT